>PCCF01000002.1 GCA_002731945.1 Rhodobiaceae bacterium
TCAGGCTAGAAAGCGCTCTAAACTTCCCAAAGAATTACCCAATTCAGAAAATGTCACTTATGTGACTGTTGATTTCACTCACCAGTCGTTAACTAAACAACTTATGGCTGCAGGTTTCGATCAAAGCAAATCCACCGTCTTTACACTCGAAGGCGTCTCGCAGTACATCACTAAAGAGGCTGTCAGTTCAACGATCAAAGAACTGGCTACGCTTACTCAAAAAGCCAGTTCAATTTTTTTTATATCTTACATCGATGAACTTCTAGATAAAGATCCTGAAGCTTGCTTTGGTAAGGGTTATCCAAAAGCTGCAAAGCGAGCTAAATTAATAAAAAACTTATCAGCGAAAGCCGGTGAGCCTTGGATATCATTCTACGGTGCTGAAGAAATGGAAAGCTTACTTTCGCAAAATGGTCATTCAATAAAAGAAAACGTGACTTTGGAGGATCTCAACTCTGTGTACTTTACCCCTGTCGGTAGAACCCTTCCTGAAAATCAAATATTTAAGCTCGAACATTTTGTGATAGCGAAATCTTAGAAATGAAGAAAAGATATTTAATTTATGGTGTGATGATTGTGATAGGATATTTCTTTAAAGCATTCGTTGCCAATAACCAGAGTTTATTAAATTAACTTTAAAATGATACAAACTTCATACAAACTTTTTTTAAATGCCTCTAAAACCCTTTATTTATAAGGACTTCAAATTACATAACTATTAGTGAGAATGAAGCAAATAAAATGAATAGTTTAAGTAAATGGATGTCTACTGTTGCTATCCTAAGTATTGCTCTTGTAGTTTGGTTGTTTTTTATTGAGAACGGTGATGAAAAACTACTGCTATGGGCAAGATATACCGCACGTGTTTCTTTCTTTTATTTCGTAATTAGTTTTAGCGCCAGTTCTTTGCATTATTTTTTTTCTAATAATTTCACTAAGCTTATTAGACAAGACAGAAGGTATATTGGATTGTCTTTTGCCTTAGCACACACAATTCATCTAGTTGCTTTGACTTCTTTTATTGTTGTTATGGAGGAAAATCCGGGAATTGTCACAATTATTGGCGGAGGCTTGGGGTATGTAGCAGTTTATGCAATGGCACTTACATCAAATGACAATGCCGTAAAAAAACTGGGATTAAAACGGTGGAAACAAATTCATTGGTTGGGTGCTAATTATATTGCTGTAATTTTTGCATTCACTTATGTTGGCAGATTGCTTGAAGGGCGGCTTAGTGCGAGCAAATCCGGTTTGCTGGCTGGCATTATATTTATGGTTTTTATTTTAAGGGTGATTCACTATTTAAAGTCTAAGAATTCACATGTTCAAAAAGAAACGTGAATAGCTTAAGATTTATACAAAAGTTATACAAAGCTATTTAGATACTACTGAAAGTATTTAGTTTTAATGGGTCCTTAGATAACGTTACTAATGAGTGAGAGTAAAGTAAGTGTATATTAGAATTAAAGAGGTAGGCATATGAATCAAAAAAAATTTAAGTCAAAACCCTTACTAAGAGGCCTTATCCATCAAGCTATGTTTTTTATTGCTGTTGGAGCATGTGCACCATTAATAATTAGTAGTAGCAGTGCAGAGGGTTATGTTGCCACTTCAATATACTCAGCTGCTATATTGATGATGTTTGGCTTTAGCGCCCTTTATCACAGATTTAATTGGTATAACTCAACCGAAAAGTGGATGAGAAAATTAGACCGTGCAGGTATATTCATCATGATTGCGGGTACTATGACTCCCCTTTGTTTATTAGTATTACCCAGCAATGAGGGAATGATACTTTTGATAGTGATTTGGAGTATAGCTATCTTTGGAATTCTCCAATCATTTTTATTTTCACCGCTTCCAAGAATGATAAGAGTTTTAATTTACGTGTTGATGGGATGCACAGCAATTCCTTATTTGGCTACAATTTTTCAAACGATCAGTATTACCAATTCTGTTTTAATAGTTTCTGGAAGTTTTTTATATGTATTAGGAGCTCTTGGATATACTTTCAAGTTCCCAAAACTTTCTCCAAAAGTATTTAGCTATCATGAGGTCTTTCATGTGCTAGTTTCAGTGGCTGCAACGATACACTTTATTGTTATTTACTCCATAATTTAAGAACTACACAAAATTAGTTAGCTCATGCTTTCAAGCATAGCTTGCATTTTTTGGTGGAGCATATTAACGGCTTGCAGTGGGCGTACCATAACCTTAATTTCTTTTATTTTTCCATCTTCATTCCAGCTAATTAAATCTATTCCATTGACATATATGCCATCCATTTCCAATTCAAACTCTAATAGGGCTGACTTTTCATCTGTGATTTCTTTTATATACCTGAATTTTGATTTGCCATCTTTATCGTCTGAACTTTTATCTTTATTTTGATTTCCTCCAAATACACCTCCGGCTGCCATCAAATACATTTTTGTAATTTCTTTACCTTTTTGTGGGGTGAAAACTACTGGTGAACAAAATACAACATCATCGGCAAGTAAATTATCTAACTCTTCTAAATTTTTTGATTTCATAACTTCATACCATTTTGCTAATTTATTCATATTTTTTCCTTCTCTTTGTGAGTAAACTTTAATTATAAAATTAAAATTTAGCTAATGAAATAAGATGTGAAATAGTTCTTTAGATTTATCTACAGAAGAATTATAACAAAATTAGCTAAAAAATTATCTTTAATCTAAACTTACTTAATATGAATTATAAAAAGTTATATGATTTTATCGAAAATAAGATTCGCATGTTGCACATCTATCAGCCATTAATGTTAAAAGTGTGACTACTGAAAATCATAGTAACTCTAAGGCAAATAATGTCAGCAACTAAAGAGCAAAAGCCGTCTCACTCACAACTCAACAGTCTTTTAGAGCACTATCAAAGTGGACGATATGAGGATGCTGAGAAGTTAGCAATATCGATCACTCAACAATTTCCACACCATCCATTTAGCTGGAAAGTGCTGGCAGCGGTGCTCAAGCAAACTGGCAGAATATCAGAGGCATTAGTTGCCAGCCAAAAAGCAGTGGAGATTGATCCTGAAGATGCCGAAGCCCATAGCAACTTGGGTAACACGCTGAAAGAACTTGGCAGATTAGAAGAGGCTGAAGCAAGCCACAGACAAGCGATAGAGTTAAAGCCCGATTTAGCCGAAGCCCATAGCAACTTGGGTAACACGCTGAAAGCACTTGGCAGATTTAAAGAGGCGGAAGCAAGCTACAGACAAGCGATAGCGCTGAAACCCAGCTTTGCCGAAGCCCATAACAACTTGGGTGTTGCGCTGAAAGAACTTGGCAGATTAGAAGAGGCTGAAGCAAGCTACAGAGAAACGATAGCGTTGAAATCTGACTTTTTCGAAGCCCATAGCAACTTGGGGAACGCGCTACAAGAACTCGGCAGATTAGAAGAAGCTGAAGAAAGCCACAGACAAGCTATAGCAGTGAAGCCAGAAAATGCCGAAGTCCATAGAAACTTGGGTGTTACGCTGAAAGAACTCGGCAGATTAGATGAGGCAGAAGCAAGCTACAGAGAAGCGATAGAGCTGAATCCCGACTATGTTGAAGCCCATATCAACTTGGGTATTACGCTACAAGAACTTGGCAGATTAGAAGAATCTGAAGCAAGCTTCACACAAGCAATAGCGCTGAAGCCAGACTTTGCAGAAACCTGGAACAATCTTGGTAACACGTTGCAAAGTCTCGGCAGGTTAGAAGACGCTGAAGAAAAATATAGAAATGCGATAGCGCTGGAGCCAGACTATGCCAATGCTTTTTGGAACCTGTCTGGTGTGGCAAAGACTATTCAAGATGCTGAACATTGGGTTGATAAATGTCTGACGGCAGATGCAAACAATATGAGAGCAAAATTAACAAAGGCTGCCTTAAGGTTTTATCAAGGAGATAGAGCTGACTTTGATAATTTGATGCAATCTAAGTTTAAAGATCATTCCTTCATGCGTTCATTCTCGTGGGTCTTCAGTCTACCTAACCTTCCTGAATTATGTTTCAACAGATGGTCTTTTTATGATGCAATTGTTAAGCAAAGTAAACGCTCAAGACCTTTTTATGAATTCGGTGTGTGGAGGGGAGCAGCCTTTAAATACCTTATTAAGTCTTTTAAAAAAGGCTATGGTTTTGATACGTTCACAGGCTTACCAGAAGATTGGAATGTTGGAAGTGGCATTGAGAAGGCTGGCACCTATTCGAGCGATGGAAATGTACCTAATATTAAAGGGGGAGAATTTATTGTTGGTAAATTTGAAGATACGTTGCCAATTTTCTATTCTGAACGCCGCCCCATGGCATCAGTAATAAATTTTGATGCGGATCTATACTCTTCGACTATTTGTGCTTTAAATTTCTCAAAATCAGTTATGGACAAAGACACTGTTCTTATTTTTGACGAATTCATTATCAACGAAAGTTGGGAGCAAGGTGAATTTAAAGCATTGAACGAATTTTGTTCTATAAATAACTATACTTACGAAGTGGTAGCGATCTCATTTTTTACAAAACAAGTCGCAGTAAAATTAATTGGTATTTGAAGAATTTCATGAAATAATTATATTAAACAAAATCATAAGATAATATCCATTTTTCTTTTGGGTGGGAATAGTATAAATTTTCTTTCCTTGCTGCTTCATATTCCATCAGCTCACGGAGGGTCTGAGTTTATTCGGGGGTCATCATAATCAGATCCTTCCCTTGGCAGGTTCTACTTCAAGCCACAGATGGTGGAAACCACGCAACATACTGGAATGAGTACGTTCATTTTCGGCGTGCTCTGGATGGCAAATGGTTTTATAGCGCCGGAACAGACCCTCTAATGCAAAGCGTGCTTCCATGCGAGCCAAAGGCGCGCCGATACAAGCATGGATACCACGGCCGAAAGTGTGGTGATCCACTCGACCGCGATCGAGACGAAATTCGTCGGCATTTTTGTAATGTTCTGAATCGCGGTTAGCAGAGCCGAGAATTGCATAGACGATATCCCCTTCTTTGACTTTTTGACCATGAAATTCAGTATCAGCAGTAGCTTTGCGATTAACCCAATGTACTGGTGCGTCGAAACGCAAAGTTTCTTCAACAGCTGCTTCGACCTTGTCAGGTTTTTCGCGCAATTCGTCCCACGTTTCGGGGTAAGCAGCGAGGTGATTAAGTAGATTGCTCAGCAGATTAGTGGTAGGTTTCGTTGCCAGCAATTAGCAGCAACATATTGAAACCGACGATATCTTGATCGCTGATGCCTTCGCCGTCGACTTCCGCCTNTACCACCTTACTNATCAGATCATCACCNGGATGTTCTCTTCGCTCGGGAATCAGNGATNCAAAGTAATTGGCCATCTCCATGATATCNGGCATACGATCTTCCAGGCTGGTCGCTTCACTGGTACCCGTCAATGCATCAGACCAACGCTTGAAATCATCNGCCCGNTCTTCNGGGATACCCATCAGCCGAGNGATAATGTACACCGGNAGGGGNATAGTGAATTGCCCAGAAATATCGATGACNGTTTTTCCTGCCATACGATCCAACAGNTCTTCTACTANCTTGGCAACCTCAATCTCCATGTCTTTTAATGTTCGGCTGGTAAAGGCTTTNTTGACGANGGCACGTAACTGGGTGTGGCGGGGTGGATCATCGGTGAGCAGGANNNANNGNNATCGNTNGCTGGTCCCCTTCACCCATGGCTTTGGAGGAGAACAGGGCGGCGTCTTTCAGTATGGCGCGAACATCGTCGTAACGACTGAGAACCCAGCCGCCGACATCTTCCGCCCACCAGATAGGACTGTTTTTGCGCCACTTTTGGTAGTGAGGATAGGGATTTTCGAGGATTTCCGAGTTATGAAACTTCATGTTTTAGCTCCTATATGCTTATAAGCGATTATTGAGGTTTAATCGGGTAAATTTCTTTTATTTTTTTAGCTTCTCGTAAACCTGTATATAAGGCAGCATGTGAAAATCCATATTCATTGACACTTGTTGCTTCACCAGCAAAAAATATTTTATTTTCAATTTGATTAGCTAATTCAGTCCTTAATTTTAAATCGTCTTGATTGTGCCCTGGTGCTGAGTAGGATCCCAGTATGTATGGTTCCAACCCCCACCTCGTAATTAAGTATGATTCTGGTTCTGGAATATCATTTCCATAAGCAATTTTTAGAGATTTCATTGCTTCTTCAATAATATAATCGTCTGATTTTTTCTCCATATTTCTTGAAAAATCTCCTGAAAAGAAAGAATAGATAACCGGTTCATTTACCATTACCTCATTACTGAGCCAAGTTGAAAAGGCGTGCCTATCATCTCTCTCTATGAAAAAAGTTTTGGCGTCGCCCCAAAAGTTATAGGGAAATTTAAATATCACTTTATTTACATTTCCCCAGTTGATATTTTTTATGGCTTCTTTCTTTTTTTCCGGTAAATCAGGGACAAACTCAATGAGGTTTTTTTGTAAAACTCCAAGCGGAACAGTCACAACGACAGCATCAGCAATATAAATATTGTCACTTGAAAATACCTTTACGTTTTTGGATGAATAATCAATTTTTGTAACGGGGGTATTCAATTTTATATCTAGATTCTTTGATAAATGATTTGTAAATTGATCAAAACCTCCGAAAACCTCTTCATCATTTCCGGCATTCTCCATGTATTCTGCTTCAGCTACTAAAGTACCGATGGGTATATTTTTTGAATCTTCAGCTGCGCTTAACTCTAAGTTTTGGAGAATTGCTTGAAAAACTACATTTGGCGCAAATGATATTAATCTTATTTTTTTTAAAAAGCCTATTACATCTTCTAAGGTTGCAGTCGGGTAAATATAAGAAGCAATATAAGCGGTTAGCCCTATCCTGAATTCAATTTTTTCCAAGTCATCTTCTGATAAATTTATGATTTTTCCATTTTTATCGAACAATTTAAAATTATCGGCAACACTTAACGAAGTAATATTTGTTTTTAATCCTAACTCTTCTTTCATCAACATCAGGCGGTTACTTTCTAACTTATTACCATGAATCCAGTTTGCTCCTCTTTCTAATGGAAACCCTAATGATCTATCTGTATAAATTCTTCCGCCTATTATATTTCTTGCTTCAAGAACAGTAACTTCATAGCCAGAATCATGTAATTCCTTTGCTGCACCCAATCCTGATATACCTGCACCTACCACTAATATTTTAGTTTGTTCGCTATCAGCAAAGACACTGAAAGATTGCAGTGAAACAATCAGCAAGAGAAGCTTTATAAATATTTTCATGCATCCCATAATATTTAGATAAAAAATAAAGATCCTCTTATTACCATCATTGTGATTAAACATAAACTTGAAATACTGAAGATAGTTGCTCTCCAAGAAACATTATTTATAGACTATTTTTTGGAAAATATAAGTTTAGGATATATTAGATAAATGTTTAATTTTAAAACTATCTTTCCCAGTGTAGCTGATAACAATTATCAAGGCAGTAAAGTTGCTTTGTATTTTTTTATTTTATTAACTGCGGCAATGACTTGGCGCAGTATTATTCATATGTTCTTTGTTGACTATGGATTGCACGACATAGCAAATTTCATTCATTTTGATGGAAATCCAGATCCTAGTAAACTTATTCATTTTTTCTTTTCAATATGGGGTTTTGCAGAACTTATTTTTTGTATAGTCTGCTGGACAGTTATTATTAAATATCGTTCTCTCATCCCTGCTTTATATACTCTTTGGCTTACAGAATGGTCAGTAAGAGCTTTCTATTACTCCCAGGTAATGGGAATAGCAGATATGAGTGCTTATAAGACGGGAGTTACACCAGGAGCCGTTGGAGCTCCATATTTATTTGTAGTTTTATTAATTTTTTTTCTTTTATCTATTAGGACAAGAAAATAAGAATAATAAAAAAACTATTCCGTTTGTAAAAACTGTATTGGGGTGAAAATAATGAATAAGATGGACAGTAAAGATCCAGGTTATGCATGGGTTATGGTGTTTTCTGTCTTCACTTTAAGCGCTTTGTCATTTGGTACCTTGGCTTCAATCTCTGTCTTTCTTAAACCGTTGTCATCAGAGTTCGGTTGGTCCAGAGCCGAAACATCTTTGGCGTATACTGTAATTTCTTTTTCATCTGCTACATTTGGAGTTTTTTGGGGTTATATAGCCGATAAGTATGGAACCAGATGGTTTGGAATTATTGCTGCTTTGATGATGTCTTTATCTTTATTTTTGTTGAGTAAACAAACAAGCATTTTTTATTTTTATGGGTTTTATTTTCTCTTTGGAGCTTTTGGAAATGCGATGGTTACATCACCCTTATTTGCAAATGTAGGTTTTTGGTTTCGGCATAACCCGGGATTGGCACTTGGAATAACAGCTTCAGGCGGTGCCGTGGGACAAGGTCTTATACCATATATCTCTGGAATAATTATAGTGAGTGATGGTTGGCGAGAGGCCTACTCTTCAATGGCTATTATCTACCTATTAATAGCTATCCCAGCCGCATTATTTGTTAGAGAATCCCCTCGGCGTGAGGCAGCTCGAAAAGCAAAAACAGAAGAACCTACTGATTTTCCTCTCTCAGAAAAAGAAGCCATAACTTGGCTATGTTCTGCAGTGATTTTTTGCTGTATTTGTATGTCCGTACCAACTGTTCACTTAGTTCCTTTGTTAACAGATTCAGATTTTTCTATGGAATTCGCTACCAGTGTCTTAATGGTGCTAATGTTTTGCGGTGCATTTGGGAGAATTCTAGGAGGAAAGTTAGGAGATACGATCGGAGCCTTACCTGCCTATGTACTCATGTCAACAGGTCAAACCATCTCAGTCATTTGGTTCCCTTACGTTACTAACTCTATGGGACTTTATCTCTTAGCTGCATTTTTCGGATTTACCTTTTCAGGCGTAATGTCGAGCATCCTAGTTTGTACCCGAATGATGGTTTCAGCTAAATTTGCTGGTCGAGCTAATAGCCTAGGTTCGTTCTTTGGATGGACTGGTATGGGTATAGGAGGGTTTTTTGGTGGTTATTTTTTTGATCTTTTTGGCGATTATTATTGGTCATTTGCCTTTGCTTCCATCATGGGAAGCATAAACCTAATAATCCTGTTACGTTTCTTAGCTAGAATTAACAGCAAACGTAGTGGGTTTGTAATATTAAAAATGTGATATAACATAAATCTGCAGGCGCTATAGAGTGGTAATAATAAATGTTAATAAGACAATTATTTGATAAGAATTCATGTACTTTTACTTACCTAATTGGTTCCAAAGATAAAAACTCTATTATAATCGATCCTGTTTTAAATAATGTTGATGTTTATTTAACTTTAATCAATCAGTTGAATCTTAATTTAGTATATTCTCTTGAAACACACACTCATGCAGATCATATATCAGGCTCAGGAGAATTGAGAAATATACTCAATTGTGACAGCATTGTAGGAAATGAGTCGGGTATTGAGTGTGCGTCTAAATTTATTGAAGATAATGAATATTTAACAATAGATGATATTAATATTAGAGTTTTATATACTCCTGGACATACAAATGACTCCTATTGCTTTCTTGTTGATTCAATCAAACCTGGCGCCCTATTTACTGGAGATACTTTACTCATTAGAGGAACCGGCAGAACAGATTTTCAGAGTGGAGATCCTAGCAAACTTTATGACTCAATAACCAATAAAATATTTACTTTGTATGATGATATCGAAATTTATCCAGGACACGACTATAATGGTTTTTCAAAAAGCACTATTAAAGAAGAAAAAAATCATAATCCAAGGCTAAATCTAAAATCCAAAAAAGAATTCATAGATTTAATGAATAACTTAGATCTTCCTGACCCAGAAATGATGGACATTGCAATTCCGCTAAATGAAAATTGTGGCTTAGAAAAATAATTATCTACAGATAAATTAGAATGAAAATTACGCACAAAAAAAAAGAAAACTTAAAACACAATTACAGAACACTTTTTTTAAATCCTTTAAAATCTTTTTCCAGTAAGGATTTTAATAATGGTAACCACTGAACAGGATTAACAGAATGTTTGATGTACACACAATAACAGGAGCACTAGGTGCAGAATTGCATGGCGTTAATTTGTGCCAAGATCTTTCAAGCGAGACTTACGCAGAAATTAGAAGATTACTTGTAAGACACCAAGTAATTTTTTTTAGAGATCAAGATATCAGTCGAGCACAACATAAAGCTTTAGCTGAATCTTTTGGGCCAGTTCAAACGCATCCAGCATACGATACAGTTCCGGGCTATCCAGAAATTACTATTCTTGAAAGCACAGCTGAAAAGCCTTCAAAAATTGAGGTATGGCACTCAGATATGACTTTTCGCAAGCACCCACCATTGGGATCAGTCTTACGTTCAAAAATTTGTCCACCAGAAGGTGGTGATACCATGTGGTCGAGTATGACAGCTGCCTACAATGGGCTATCAAAATCAAAGCAAGGTTTTTTATCTAATCTTGCAGCAGAGCACGATTTTAGTTTTGGATTTAAAGAAAGCTTAGCTGAACCAGGAGGAAGAGAAAGACTAGCACAAGCAGTAGCGGATAACCCTCCAGTTAGCCATCCGGTGATACGCATTCATCCAGAAAGTGGAAAAAAAGTAATCTTCGTTAATGCTCTTTTTACAACCAAAATTATGGGTTTGTCTGAAAAGGAAAGTTCGACAATTTTAAGTTTTCTGTATGAGCATATTATAACACCAGCATACACGTGCCGTTTTCATTGGGAGCCTAATTCAATAGCAATTTGGGACAATCGAAGCACTCAACATAAACCCATAAATGATTACTTTCCAGCTCATCGCCTTCTTGAGAGAATAGCTATTGATGGTGACAAACCTTACTAACTTTTTGTCAGAAAGTTTAGGATCCATTTAGTAACCTTTAAATCGTCTGTATGAGTCTTTAAAGACTCGCATGCTTGATGATACAAAGTTTCTCCAAAAATATCTTTTCTCATATCTAGTAAATCTTTTGCAAACGCCTTCTCAAACTCAATATGTCCTTGAAAAGTGAGCACATGATTATCAATTGACAGCATTGCAATAGGGCAAGACGCTGAGCTAGCTAACAACTTTCCATTTATAGGGAGTTTTTGAACTTCATCTTGGTGATTATAAATAAGGTTAAATTTTTCCTTAACGTCACCAAATAAAGTAGCATTTTTATTGAGTTGGACTGAATCGATTCCTATATGCCAGCCTTTGTCAGATTTTGCCACTGATCCACCCAGAGCTTCTGCAACTAGTTGATGTCCAAAGCAAATGCCAACAATATTTTTCTCTTGCTCATGTAAAAATTGAATAAAATTTTTGAGTTCTTTAACCCAAGGTATGTCATCGTAAGCACTAACTTTACTACCAGTGATTAGATAAGCATCACACTCATCAACATGTTTGGGATATTCACCATTGTGTGCTTCATAGCTTGTGACTTGAATATTTTGATCAGTTTGCAGAAGTATTTTACTGAACATCGCTGGATATTGTCCATACTTTGTGGCAAATTCAGGTTTAATAGTATCTGTATTTAAAATTCCAATTCGCATGCAAATCATATTCCTTGACGAAATCCATTATATTCCATTTATTAAAAGGGTAAGAATATAAAATGACAAAATTAGGTTTCATATGTTAATTGCATTTTCTTTAATTCTTTTGCTTTTGTCAGTTTTTTTAGGTTCTCCAGTAGTTGCATTAGGATTGGGCATTAGTTTGTCAATAATTTTTAATGTCCATCAAGACTTTTATACGAAAAAGATTGGCACTAGATTACTTCAGACAGGAATCATATTGATGGGTTTGTCTATCAATTTTGTTGATGCATTAACAGTAACAAAAATTTATTTACCTGCCATTTCTATTTTTGTTTTATTGGTTTTTGTTCTTGGGTTAATTATAGGAAAAATAATAGGTATAGATAAGCGTTTTTCTCTTTTAATTGCTGCAGGTACAGCAATATGTGGTGGCACTGCTATGGCTGCAATAACTCCAATTATTAAAGCTAAACCTGAAGAGTTAGCAGCAGGCATTTCTATTATTTTTATATTAAATGCATTTGGAATTATTTTCTTTCCCATGATTGGACAGGCCCTTAATTTATCTGAGCTTCAATTTGGTGCATGGGTTGCTACAGCCATCCATGACACAAGTGCAGTTATTGGTGCCTCGCTGAATTATGGACCTTATTCGGTTGAGACAGCCGCAACATTAAAATTAACAAGAACCTTGTGGTTAATACCTTTAATGATCATGTTGGCCTTTGGAATGAAGAGTGAAGAAAAGAAAATTCAATTACCTGTATTTGTTATTTTTTTTATTATAGCTATAATCCTAGGTTCTTTTATTGATTTACCATTTAGCAGTATGGAGATTAAGCAATTGAGCCAAGTGTTTCTTTTATTAGGGTTATTTTCCATAGGATCCCAGATCTCAAGAGATACACTGAAAAATTTTACAACTGATAGATTGGTATTTGTTACAAGTTTGTGGTTATTGGTTATTCCTATTTCTTACTTTCTAGTGAACGTAATTAAGTGGGAATAGAATTTTAAAAACTAATGAAGGGGAAAAGGTTTTAATTATGTTTGAAGTAGGAATAGGTATTTTTTTTGGAGCTCATTTAGTTCCATTTATTGGTAAATTAAGACTTTTTTTACAAAACAAATTAGGTGAAAATCCTTATAAGGGATTATTTGCCTTGGTGAGTTTGGTTGGATTATTGTTGATAATCTTTGGTTATGACAGTAATACAAACCTACTTTATGCAGTGAACGCAAGTGCCTATTTGTATTCCAAATACATTATGTTTATCTTCTTTACCTTATTAATTGCAGCGAATATGCCAACATATATAAAACAAACCATCAAACACCCAATGTCTTTAGGTATAGCAATTTGGGCTATTTTACACCTAATGGTTAATTCTGATATATCTTCAGTCATCTTATTTGGATCATTCTTAGCTTATTCTGTTATTTCGGTTTTATTGTCTGAACTTAGAGATTCCGAAATTAAAGAGATTAATCCGAAAATATATTTCGATATTCTATCGGTTGCCTTAGGTGCTCTTTTAACTTTTCTAGCATTCAATTTTCATGAATACTTATCTGGAGTTAGTTTAGGGTGACTATTGAGTAGAAATAGATGAAATCTATTGTTAGAAATGTTCACAAATATTTAAGTTTTTCAATTTCATTGCAACTTTTACTTTGGACTGTTTCGGGAATTTATTTTGCATTTAACAAAATTGAAATGGTGAGAGGAGAACAATATATTCTATCACATTCGTATGCGGTAGATTTGAGTCAAATTAATCTTAATATAGCTGAAGCAGAAAACGTACGTTTGTCAAAACGTTTGAATGAAGAAATTATAATTATCACTAAAGATATTGGAAATGAATATTTAGATATAAAAGGCAATTCATTGGATAAACTGTCAACGGATGCGGCGTTAAAGATAGTTGGCAATAAAACAACCTTAAAACCTTTAAATGTTGAAGAGATAAAGATGGAAAAAAATGGTTCGGAGTATCGGGGAAGACCCTTGCCACTTTATAAAGTAACCTCAAAAAATAAAGCAAATGAAAAGATTAATGTTTACTTAAATGTATTTTCTGGAGAAATTCTTGCAATTAGATCTGCTCAATGGAGGGTTTGGGATTTAATGTGGGGATTTCATATAATAGATTGGCAAGAAAGGGACAACATTAATAATTTTTTACTAAAAATGTTTTCAATCCTTGCTTTAATCAGCTCTCTAACGGGTTTACTTTTATTTTTTAAGGTAGATATTAAAAAATAATTGTCCGTGGAAATAATGAAAGAAATAATGGAAAGATGAAGTTTGGAAAGTTAATAACGTACAGTTTCCTTGCATTATTAATCATAATTTCTGTTTTTGGTTTACAGCCATTTCGACAAACCGTTGATGCCGATAAAACTTTGGTTGAACAAACAGGAGTTTATGCCACCGAAGTTAGGCGATTACCTGATGCAACCTATCTAGTTTCTGTAAGAACCACTATGCCTAACGTAAAGGCAGATATGGTACGTTGGTGGTTTGTTGATTTCCTTCAGACAACTCAACACTATAATTGGTGGCATCCGAAAGATCATGTTTGGATGGATTGGGAAAATAAAAAGCCTGGAGAAATTATTGGCGCCAGCCATTTAGTGCATGAATATATCGGCAGTGAACTATCAAAACTTAGAATACAGTTTGTCAATTCGTCTGAGTTCTTTGGCTATGATGCCAATGATAAAGAAACCTTTGTTATTTGTGCAAGAGTAGGTTTGCTTGATGAGAAGATTAATATTGCAAAAATGTGTCACGTTGTTAGGAATACGATGAATGGATCAGAAATGAGATCTCGTTTTTGGTTGGGACATGTCAATAAGCGTAATGGAAACAAGACCATAGCCTCACTGAAGGGTTTTATTGGTAATACGGCTTTAACACGTCTGTTTGTTCTTGATAAACAGGGTGCGGAAGATTTAAAACGTCATGCAAATCAAGAAATGACGTTTTTGGCGGAATTGCTTCCAAATCTATATGAAATGAAAAAAAAAAAAATAAGAAAGAAATATTGATTTTATACTTATCCACAGAAAATATGATCACGACTTAGGTCCTTGTGATATAGTCTTTAGAAATTCTGTGGGGGAAATTCAATGTCAATTAGGCGGTCAGCTTACGTAGCGCTTTTAACTTTTATATTATCCATTAATTCAATCTCAGCTCAAGAGAATGCAGCAAGTATAGCTCCAAATGAAATTGAAGAAATAATAGTAACGGGATCGCAAATTAAAGGGGCCAAAATTACTGGAGCTTTAAACGTTTCAGTCATTACAGGCGTAGACATTGAAGCGATTGCAGCTGATTCTGGTGATAGCTTGCTAGAACATATAGCAGAACAAGGGCTAAACTATTTTACTGAAGCCGAAGACGCCGCTGGTGGTGTAAATGCATCTCGTGGTGATGTTGGAGCTTATAACTTAAGAAATTTGGGTGTTGGTAACTCTCTTACCCTTCTTAACGGAAGAAGATTAGTTAACTCACCTGGTTATCAAACTGAGTTAATCGGGGGGGATTACGTCCCAACCGTTAGTGTGAATGCAAACATAATTCCAGTATCTGGACTTGAAAGATTAGAAATTTTACGGGATGGTGCTTCAGCTATTTACGGTGCAGACGCTGTGGCCGGTGTAATAAACAATGTATTGCAGACAGATTTTGAAGGTTTTAACGTTACAGCTAGAGTTAATGGATTCGAACACTTTGATGCCGAAGACATGAAAATAACCGCTAAGTGGGGATCGTTCTTTAATGAAGGAGCTACCAATGTAAGTGTATTTTTTGACTACTACGATCGTGAAAACATCAACGCACAAGAAGACCCAAGATGGGGTGCAGGAGATCACAGGCCTTTTGTTGACGATGACTCGCCTTGGAAAACAAGCACTTCTTTTAGAAACTTAAGCTCACACTCTCTTCATGGTCAATTTGATATGGTAAGTTCCAGTGAGCATGCTGGAGAGAGTTACAATCATGTGTGGACCGATTCCAATGGAGAATTTGAGATTTTTCCTTTAGGCGATGCTAAATGTACCAATAGGGGTCATCCCCTATTTGATACAGGGTATGGAACTTGTATTGCTCAAGACGGAAATGGCGCTTTAAGAAGTAATTTCTGGGGCAAAACCGATGTTAGATCTGAACTAGTTAGAACCAATATTGTGATGTTTATCAATCATGACATGGGCAATGGTATTGAATCATTCACAGAGTTTGCTTATTACGAATCGGATAGTGACAGAATTGCCCATGCTTCTTATGCATTTTCTTCCTCGAAGCATAGAGTGGGTCCAGATAATTACTATTTAAATCAATTAAAGGTAGATGTAGATGGTGTCCCAACAGCCATATTTGCAGGCAAAAATCTTTACATAGATAACTATCGATACATGGAGGTGCCCAGACTGGTAAATGTAAAAAAAGAAACTTACAGATTTCTTCAAGGATTCAGGGGCTCGAGCGGTGATTGGGATTGGGAAACAGCTTTCGTAACTTCTAAAGCTGAGTCTGACGATGTAACAAGCAACAGAATGTCTAATAATCTTTTAAAAGAAGCTTTGTATGACTCTACTCCAGCAGCTTACAACCCCTTTAGCGCAGGTGTAGATTCAAACATTGAGAGAACATTGATTGATGTCTATAGAAAAGGTTCAAGTGAACTCACGATGGTTGATTTTAAAATATCCAATAATTCCTTATGGGAGCTTCCGGCAGGAGATGTAGCTTTCTTGGTAGGGTTTGAGTATCGTGATGAAGAAATAACTGATAATAGAGATCCAAGACTAGACGGAACTATTACTTATACTGATTACGAAGGAGATACCTATCCGTTAGTTGCAGATGTTCTGAATTCATCACCAACAGGAGATGTTTCAGGCTCAAGAGATGTTGTATCTTTCTTTGCTGAACTGCAAATTCCAGTAACCGATTCAATTGACATGCAGGCAGCAATTCGAACTGAGGATTTCTCTGATTATGGTTCCTCAACAGTAGGAAAACTGGCAGTAGGCTGGCAAGCAGCGTCGTGGCTTGATTTTAGAGGCTCAATATCATCAGCCTTTAGAGCCCCAAACATCGTTCAGGTGAATGAAAAGACTGTTGTGAGATCTGGAACAAGATATGACCGAGCAGCATTCCAAGTTAATGCCGTGCAAAGCGTTGAAAATGTAATTGATTCTGATTCACGTTACACCATACAAAGAATGGCAACGGGTGCAGAAAATCTTGAAGCTGAAGAATCAGACAACATATCCTTCGGTGTTGTGCTAACTCCAACAGATAATTTAATCGTTACCGTTGATGCTTGGAGTATTGAAAAAGATAAAACCATTGGCTTATTTGGTCGTGAAAACCAAACAGTTAATGACATGCTATTACGATTTGCCAATGGAACAAACAATTGCGCAACTTTTGCAGGAGATCCTTTAGTGGTAAGAGAAGCTCCTGACGATGGTGATGCAGCAGGTTTTGCAGCAGCAGGCGTATGCCCGTTTGGTGACATTAAATACATTAAAAATAATTACACCAATATGGCGGAAAGAACTGTTGAGGGACTTGATGTCGGTGTCTACTACAATTTTGAAAGCCAAGTGGGTAATTTTGATATTCGATACATTGGAACATTTCTTGATAAGTTTGAGCAAAAAGCCAGCGGGCAGTTTGCTGAACTTCAAGCCAAGAAAGATGCAGGTGAAATTCCAGAGTCAATTCCTTTAAAGGGTTTTGGTGATCTGCTAGGAAAAGACGGAATATATGACAACAAGCACACGCTAAGAGTGTCTTGGGACAAAGGGCCATACGGAGTTAGTTTATATGGGCTTAGGAAAGGTTCATTTGTGCAAACTTCATTGGGCTTAAAGGATGGCGTAGCTTACCTTGTTCCCTCTATGACAACATGGAATCTAACAATGTCTTATGACTTTGAATTAAAAGATCATGATGCAAGGGTTAGATTTGCTGTAAGAAATCTTGACGATGAAAGAGCTCCTACAGCAGATAGGTATTATGGATACTATGCTGATGCTCATCAGGACTATGGAAGAAACTACTACATTGATTTCACATTAATGATGAAATAAAACCAATAAATATAAAAGGAGCTATTGCTTCCTTTTTTTTATAAAATCAGTTTATGAATTTCATTAAAAATAATAAAGGATTTTTATTGGGAGTTATTTCCGCCTTAATTGTATTAATTTCATTCTTACGTATTTATGAGCCTTAAAAAACCCTTACATACGCCATATAAAAATGGAAAAGGAGGAATAAGAGTAGGCCTTCAACCTATTTCCGAATCTGAGTGGTTAGAAATTGACGACCTTTTTGAATCAGAAATTTTCTTGAAAAAAAACCTACTTGAATCCCATAAAAAAGAAGTTTACCAAGAAATCGAATCTTCTAAAACTGCACAATCAGAATTTCTTGAACTGCTCATTCAGTATTTACAGAAATTTCATCCCCAAAAATATTTTTTCGAAGATGACTATATCCAAGTTAATTTGAAGGAACATCCATTAAAGCTATCAAGAAAGAACTATTCTCCGCTTGAACTTGCTTCTCTTTTAGTACAGGAAGATTTAGTGCTTATGTTAAAAGGGGGTGAAGACTATTTTCTTGGCGCTGCATCTCTATGTGCCCCATCTAATTGGTCTCTTGCTGAGAAATTTAAAGGCTCACTCATGGCCTTACATAAAGAAGTTCCAGGCTATCAAGAGAAGATAGGGCAACGAGTAGGCGTTATTTTTAAAAAACTCCCAGAAAATAGAATGCTAGAAAGATTCAATTGGTCAATTTACGATAGCCCAAAACTTTTTCAGCCAGCTAAGAGTAAATTTCAAGTCACTAAAGGGAAAGCTCTGTCTTATAGTAACGTGGGAACTAGTCTCTTTGTGAGAGTAGAAAGACAAACCATAAGGAGGCTTTCCTTAAGTCAAGCTATAGCTTTCACCATCAGAGTGCACATAAGTCCGTTAAGCGCGATTCAACATGATAAAGATCTTTTAAACGATCTTTTTGTAGCTATAAAAAACTTAGATTCTAAGATGAAAGAATATAAATCGCTAGATGGAATAGAAGAAATTTTGCTCAAGTGGTTAAAAGAAAAAAAAGAAAGCGCCTTATAAGTTAACATATGTAAAGATTAGAAGAGAGATATGACAGTAGCTTTATGGAGTGAGGTAATTGAACTAGGGTTTATTGTAACAATAGTTGGTAGTTTAAGATCTGATAAAGAATCCATTCTAAACAGAAAAATAAGGAGGAAGAATAATGAAAATACTTTGTGTTTTATATGATGATCCAAAAGGCGGAATGCCAGAAAAATACGCTTTAGATAGCATACCAAAATTGGACAAATACCCAGACGGAATGACACTACCAACGCCCAATGCAACTGACTTTAATCCAGGTGATTTACTAGGTTGTGTTTCAGGAGAATTAGGATTAAGAAAGTTTTTAGAAGATGCAGGGCACACCTTAGTAGTAACATCTGATAAAGATGCAGAAGATTGTGAGGCAGATAAAGAACTTGTTGATGCAGATGTAGTAATATCACAACCTTTCTTTCCATATTATCTAACTAGAGAAAGAATAGAATCAGCGCCAAATTTAAAAATGGCAATTACAGCTGGTATTGGATCAGATCACGTAGACTTACAAGCGGCGATGGATCATAAAGTTGATGTTGTTGAAGTAACTTATTGTAACTCAAGGTCTGTTGCTGAACATATTGTTATGATGATTTTATCTTTAGTTAGAGATTATCACAATCAACATAGAATTGTGAATGAAGGTGGCTGGAATATTGCGGATGCAGTACAAAGATCATATGATGTAGAAGGAATGCATATTGGAACGGTTGCATCTGGACGTATTGGTTTAGATGTATTACGGAAAATGAAACCTTTTGACGTACATTTACATTACTTTGACAAACATAGATTGCCTGAGTCTGTTGAAAAAGAACTTAATTTAACTTTTCATCAATCTGTAGAATCAATGGTGAGTATTTGTGATGTAGTAACAATCAATTGTCCGCTACACCCAGAAACAGAAAACTTGTTTGACAAAGAAATGATTAGTAAAATGAAGAAAGGCGCTTACCTGGTCAATACTGCAAGAGGTAAAATTTGCAATAGAGAAGCTGTAGCAGAAGCACTTGAATCAGGTCAATTGAGTGGCTATGCTGGAGACGTTTGGTTTCCACAACCAGCCCCAAATGACCACGTTTGGAGAACAATGCCAAATCACGGTATGACACCACACACATCAGGGACGTCTTTATCAGCACAGGCAAGATATGCCGCTGGTGTACGAGAAATACTAGAATGTTTCTTTGACGGGATATCAATAAGAGATCCTTATTTAATTGTTAAAGATGGTGATCTCGCGGGTATGGGCGCTCATAGTTACAGTAAAGGTACTGCAACAGGAGGCTCTGAAGAAGCTGCAAAATATAAAAAATAGTTATTAAGGTTTTGAGAAGCTGTAGAATTTTTTAAAGCTATTACAAATTAAGTAGCTATTAAGTGGGAATAAAATGAACAAATTTCTAAAAAAAGGATCCAACATATGAATGTGTTGAAGTTAAGGCCTCCTCTGGTTTTTGTATCAGGTCATATTGATTTTTTGCTAGAGGGGCTAGGGATTATGTTAAAAGAAGTCAGTTAATGTCTACAAATCAAGCAACTCATTTTCAAGTAGCACATGATGCAATAAAGTTTTGGGACATTGAATGTAAAAATTTATCCTTCTATTTTCAGAGTCAAAATATTGTCTATAAAGTTGAGGATAATGATCAAAACTTCTACGCACTAAGAATTCATCGGCCAGGTTATCACGATTTAGATTCTCTTAAATCAGAACACTTATGGACATCTTTCTTGAAGGATAGCGGACTTGAAGTACCTGAAGCTTTGTACACAATTGAAAACGAAGCTTATGCCGAAGTTAAAGTAAGTGGCTCTAAACAAATTCTTAATGTTGGTTTGGTTAAGTGGATACCAGGGGTGCGTTTGATGGATAAAATTAAGGAAGATTATACTGAAGAGCTTATATCAAGATCCTATAGGCAGCTCGGAGCAATAATAGCACGAATGCATAAAGTTTCTTTGAATTTTCAAGTGCCCGGCTCTTTCTCTAGACATTCGTGGGATGAAGAAGGGCTTATGGGGAACCAGCCATTTTGGAAGAGATTTTGGGAAATAGAAAATGCTTCTTCTAGTCATAGAAATGATCTGTTAATAGTTAAGAATAACATTTATCAGATTCTGAAAGACCTACCCAAAGGTAAAGAGTTCAGTATGATTCATGCTGATCTTCATTTAGAAAATATTTTAAGTTTTAAGGATTCTTTGACCGTTATTGATTTTGATGACGCAGGATTTGGTTGGCATTCTTGTGATCTTGCTAATGCCTTATGGGAACCAGAATTACTTTCAAAACCTCTGTATAAGATAGCATATGAGTCAATTGCAGAAGGTTATACTGAGATAAGAGATGAATCAGGTTCAGTTATTGAAAACATTGAACTTTTTATACTAATTAGAAGTTTAATTATTCTTGGATGGGCTGAAGATAGAAAAGAGTTGGGATATGACACTATGATCCCAGGTATTTTAGATTCGGCTTTGAAGACCGCTAAAGAAATGAACCTTTTATGAGTAAAAATTTCTAATGGTTATAAGACAGACTACAGAGTCTGATTTCGAAGAAGTCTTTAGTTTAATTCAATCTGCATTTGGAAATAAGAAAGAATCTGACTTAGTGAGACGCCTAATTTCTGATAACGATGTGTTGATTAATCTCGTAGCAGAATCATCCTCAGTCATATTGGGAAATATTGTTGTATCAACAATTAATATGGAACCCGATTTAGGTTTGTTTTGTGGAGGGATTGCACCCCTTTCTGTATTGCCGGACCAACAATCCTCAGGAATAGGTTCAAAACTCATGAAAGCGGTGATAAAGGCAAGCAAGAAAATGGAAATAGACGCTTTATTTCTTTTAGGGGATCCAGATTATTATAATAGATTTGGTTTTACTGTTTCAAAAATAAAAAATGATTACAGTGTTGAACACTTTCAAGAATTAGAATTAAATAAGGGTTGTTTGGTTAAAGTTAAATCCACAGTAAAATATGCCAGTGCATTTTTAAGTTTAGGTACTTAACCGAATAAGAAGGAGTGAGTATGAGTACACATTATAGAAGCCCATCCGAATATCTACTTGCAGGCATTGATAATCAGATATTAACGATTACACTCAATCGGCCGGAACAACTGAATTCACTTCGCCCCGAGATGCTTGATGGTATCCGAACGCTCATATCGCAGACAGAAAGTGATAAAGAGATAGCGGTAGTTGTGATTGAGGGAGCAGGACGTGCTTTCTCGGCTGGTGTCGATCTTAAGGTTTTACAAGGCATTGATCCAAAGGCAGGCAAAATAGGAGATGTTTTCGACAAACCTGCCGCCCTGACCTGGGACACTATACGACATAGTCGTTGTCCAATCATCGCGAAGGTGCACGGTGCTTGTTTTACTGGAGCGTTGGAAATAGCTCTGCATTGCGACTTTATTTTTACGACTATCGACACCAAGTTCGGCGATACACATGCAAAGTTTGGTCTACGTCCTACATGGGGTATGTCACAAACTCTGACGCAGGCTGTAGGGGTGCGTATGGCTAAAGAAATATCCTTTTCGGCAAGAACTGTTCTTGGCAAGGAGGCAGTTAGGATTGGTATTGCCAACGAAGCCGTAGCGGATAAAGAGACCCTTGATGCGCTAGTCGATAAGCGCGCAAAACAGATTGTGTCAAATTCCCAAGCATCCGTTGCCGCATTTAAGGATCTTTACAATCTTGCTCAATCAGGATTGCCAATAGACCAGGCGTTGGAGGCTGAACTCGAACGGGAGTACCCAGAGATCGCGGACACCAATGACCGTTTGGCGGATTTCAAATAAAAAAAGGAGTAATTATGAGCAAAGTAAAAGCCATGGAATTTTTTCAGGCGTGTGAAGAAGGAAAAGGTTGGAAGAATTGTAAAAAGTACTGCACGGATAGCGCCAGCTTTTCATCTCAGGCAGAACCTTTGAAAGATATTACTACCCTAGAGGCTTACTCTGATTGGATGAGTGGTATATATACCCCAATGCCAAATGCGGCTTATGAGATCAAATCAATTTCTACTAACGAAGATTCAAGCCATGTAAGTGTATTTGCTGTGTTTACGGGAACTCATTCTGAAGAAGGTGGCCCAGTACCTCCAACCGGTAACAGTGTGAGAACTGACTACGTATACGTTATGGAATTGGTAGAAGAGAAAATAAATCACATGACAAAGATTTGGAACTCAGAGGAAGCAAATAAACAACTTGGATGGCAATAAATGACCATCTTTCCTAACCCCAATAATAATTATTTAGGCTCCAAGATTTCGCTTTATTACTTGGTAGTTTTAGCCTGTATGTTTACTTTTCGCGGCTGCGTTCACTATTTTGCTCCGGATGGAGGCTCTGGTATTATTGCCGGCATTCCTATTGAAACGTACCCGGAAGGAGCGGTTCAAACGATCATTAACGCCTTTGGAAACTATGGCCGTTACCATTTGATAGAGGCCGTTTTGGCTTGGTTGATTATTTTTAGATGGAGAGCCATGATACCCCTTTTTCTTTTATATGTAATGGTAACTCAGGCTTTGGGTGTCGTCTTGGTGACAATGAAACCATTGCCTGTCATACCACCTGGGCAAATAGTTGTTTATGTATTACTTCCTCTTTCTGCATTGGCTTTTTTCTTATCTGTTAAACGGATATAGTGATCAAAAAATTATTGAAAGAGTCATAATCGGTGGTACTTAAGCAACTTGGATGGCAATAAGAAGATAAGATTTACAAAATTTGTTCTTTTTTCAGACTGGTGTATACCCTATTTACAAAATTACCCAACCAG
>PCCF01000003.1 GCA_002731945.1 Rhodobiaceae bacterium
TTGCTTCGAATTAAACCACATGCTCCACCGCTTGTGCGGGCCCCCGTCAATTCCTTTGAGTTTTAATCTTGCGACCGTACTCCCCAGGCGGGAAGCTTAATGCGTTAGCTGTGTCACTGAACGGTAAACCGTCCAACAACTAGCTTCCATCGTTTACGGCGTGGACTACCAGGGTATCTAATCCTGTTTGCTCCCCACGCTTTCGCACCTCAGCGTCAGTATCGGACCAGTGAGCCGCCTTCGCCACTGATGTTCTTCCTAATATCTACGAATTTCACCTCTACACTAGGAATTCCACTCACCTCTTCCGAACTCGAGACTCGGAGTTTTGAAGGCAGTTCCGGAGTTAAGCTCCGGGATTTCACCCTCAACTATCGAATCCGCCTACGCGCGCTTTACGCCCAGTAATTCCGAACAACGTTAGCCCCCTCCGTATTACCGCGGCTGCTGGCACGGAGTTAGCCGGAGCTTCTTCCCCGGTTACCGTCATTATCTTCACCGGTGAAAGAGTTTTACAACCCTAAGGCCTTCTTCACTCACGCGGCATCGCTGCGTCAGGGTTTCCCCCATTGCGCAATATTCCCTCCTGCTGCCTCCCGTAGGAGTCTGGGCCGTGTCTCAGTCCCAATCTGGCTGGTCGTCCTCTCAGACCAGCTACGGATCGTTGCTTTGGTGAGCCGTTACCTCACCAACTAGCTAATCCGACGCGGGCTCATCTAAAGGCAATAAATCTTTCCCCCGAAGGGCTTATCCGGTATTAGCTATCGTTTCCAATAGTTGTTCCGAACCTCTAGGTAGATTCCCACGCGTTACTCAGCCGTCTGCCACTTTCCAACCGGCGAACCGGTCTTCTCGTACGACTTGCATGGATTAAGCGTGCCGCCAACGTTCGTTCTGAGCCAGGATCAAACTCTTAAGTTTGAATCCTTACGACTCTCTATGTCTTTATTTATCTCAAAGCTTTTGACAATGGCACCAATAAAATATTAGCACTATTGTGCGTTGGCTTGAAACGCAAAGACGAGTCGAATTCTTTCGATGTTTTCCATAAGGAAAGCATCCGCTAGGACATCGCCACCTGCGCTTCTCTTTCTTAAATCACAATTTCAAAGAGCGCACATAAAAGCTTTCGAATAAAATTCTATTTTAAAATCGAAAATCTACTCTTATGTGTTTGATATCGTCAAGATAACAAAACGGCTTTTACAAGCCGGGAACTCGGTTTATAAGTCCCCATATATACAATGTAAACCCTTTTTTATTATTTTTTAACCTTAAAAATGATAATTATTTCTTCACAAAAAATAATTTTTCTTGATGTGATGTTAAATGCTAAGAAATACTAGTTTTAGAGTGCTTTCGGAGATTCCGAAGCCACCTCTTTATTGGTAGAAAGATTATCCGTTTCGACTTCCAAGTTATCTGTACCTTTTTCTATTTTAGCAACTTTTGATTCGTTTTCAGAATTATCGGCATTAGATATTTTCTTCTCTTTGTATTCACCATTACCTGACGGAAGGTTATCAAATTTTCCAGCTTCCATTAATATTCTTGCATAGTGCTCAGCATGCTGAGAATAACTCTCAAAAAGGACTTCATCACCTGAAGTTTTTGCATCTCTTGCCAGGTGTAAATATTTTTCGTGAATCTGTTTTGAGGAACCCCTAACCTTTACAGAAGGGCCAGTGGATTCAGAATTACCATTTCCAGAAAAGTTAGGTCTTCTGGAACGTCTCCTTCGTGGGCCATTACTGTTAGGTCTAGGCATGAATGATTATCCAGAAGTGTTTAATTTTAAACATGTAAATCCTGATTAATTTTTAACAAAATAAAGTACCTTATCTCTTATATTCTTATATTCTTATATTCTTTTGGGAGCAGCTATCAAAGCTCGGTTACTTTCAATAGGCAAACACTAGCCTTAAGTAAAGTTGATTTCCACAACTTTTTTATATTTTTTTATTTAAGAATTCACGAAAAGACTAGAATCCTATCTAAATCATTATAATCTTTAATCTTTTTTTCTAAATTAAACCCCTCATTATAAAAAATTTTTTCAATCTTGCTAGCCTGATCAAAGCCAATCTCAACCAAAATTTTTCCATTTTTTGAAATTAAATTTTGGGCATTTCTTGCAATATTAATGTAGGATTGCAAACCATCGTACCCACCATCTAAAGAAAGAGGGGGATCATATTTTTTAACTGATTCTGGTAAATTTTTTATTTCATTAGTTTTAATATACGGAGGATTCGAAATCAGAATGTCGAATTTTGCCTCTATGGAATTACCCCAATTGCAGGCTATTAAATTTATATTATCTTCCAATCTATTTATAGAAACATTTTCTTTAGCATTTTTTATTGCTTCCTCTGATAGATCTAAACCTACACCAAATAATTTTGGGAAAAGTTTAATTAAAGATATCAGAATACATCCGGAACCTGTGCCTAAATCTAGAATGCTTTTGGCCTGTATTTTATTGATCAAAGAAATGGCTGTTTCAACTAAAATCTCAGTTTCTGGCCTAGGATCAAGGACTGAGGAATTTATTTTAAAATCACTTTCATAAAATTCTTTTTTTTCTTGTATTCTGCTTAATGGTTCACCATTTTTTCTCCTCAACAAAACATCTGAGATTTTTTCTAAAATACATTCATTAACCTCAAGGTCATATTTAATTAAAAAGTCCTTATCACTTATATTGAGAATATCTTTAAGGATAGATCTGCTTTCTATTTCACTAGATGAAGGGTAGTAAGTTCTTAACTCTCTTTTTAAAGATTTATGTAATGCATATAATCTCATAACTTATTCTTCTTTTAGAAGATGGCGCGAATTATCTTCCGAAATTAAAGCCTCTACTAACCCTACTAACTCTTGGCCCTCTAATACTGATTCCAATTTATGCAAAGTTAGATTAATTCTATGATCAGTCACTCTTCCTTGGGGATAATTGTATGTCCTAATTCTCTCAGATCTATCACCAGAACCGACTTGAAATCTCCTATCTGCAGCCCTTTCTTCTCGTTGTTTTTCTCTCTCAGATTCATATAATCTGGCCCGCAAGATTTTCATGGCTTTAGCTTTATTTTTATGTTGAGATTTTTCATCTTGTTGGCTGACAACTATACCGCTTGGTAAATGTGTTATTCTTACTGCACTATCAGTTGTATTTACAGATTGTCCACCAGGTCCGCTCGCTCTAAAAACATCTATCCTAATGTCCTTATCCTCTACGGCTATTTCGACATCCTCTGGTTCTGGTAAAACAGCTACTGTCGCAGCAGAAGTATGGACTCTTCCACTTGATTCTGTCGCTGGTACTCGTTGAACTCTATGAACTCCCGACTCAAATTTCAATTTTGAGAAAACGTTTTCTCCTGAAATTGAAAAAATTATTTCTTTATAACCCCCTACATCACCATCGGATAATGTCATAATTTGCGTTTTCCATTTATTAAGATCAGCAAATCTTTGATACATCCTGAATAAATCACCAGCAAAAATCGCGGCCTCATCCCCTCCAGTTCCTGCCCTTATTTCTAATATAACATCCTTTGAATCTGCCTTATCTTTCGGTAGCAAAAGAAGCTTTATATTTTCTTCAACCTTGGAAAGATGGTTCATAAGTTTCTCAAATTCTTCCTCAGCTAGTTCTTTCATTTCTTTTTCAGAATTTTTGTCTTCTAATAAAATCTCTAAATCAGAAATTTCTTTCGATATTTTCTTCCATTCACTTATTTCTGTAACTAACGGCTGAATTTCAGAATATTCCTTAGAAAACTTAACATATTGATCAGATGTGAGTTCTTCATTTAAATGTTTCTCCAACTCCTCAGATCTTTTTAGGGTATTTTCAAATTTATCTAGAGAAAATGAGGTCATGATAAATTTTTCTTAGAATTTTCTTTTTCTTGAATTTTTTCTTCTACATAACCCACAATAGTATCAATCATATCATCATTCTTGCACTTCATAAGCTGATTGCCATCTATATATAACATTCCACTTTCTTTACCGCCCCCAGTAAAGCCCACTTCTGTCATTAGCGCCTCTCCAGGACCATTTACTACGCAACCAATTACAGACAAGGTTACAGATTCCGTTATATGAGACAATTTTTTTTCAAGTTTCTTAACCGTTGTAATTACATCAAAACCTTGTCGCGCACATGATGGACAAGAGATAATTGTCACCCCCCTATGTCTCAATCCCAAACTCTTTAATATTCCAAACCCAACCTTAATTTCTTCTACAGGATCTGCCGATAAAGATACCCTTATTGTATCTCCAATTCCTTGAGCAAGTAATTGGCCGATACCTATTGAAGATTTTATAGTGCCATCAATCATTCCTCCGGCTTCAGTAATACCCAGATGAAGTGGCGCTTTAGTCTTAAGTGCTAGTTTTTTATAAGCTTCAACTGTCAATAAAACACTCGACGCTTTTACCGATATTTTATAGTTATTAAAATCCAGATCTTTTAATATATTCTCATGCATTAAAGCACTCTCAACCATTGCTTCTGGACTTGGACTCTTATATTTTTCCAGAATCTTTTTTTCAAGGGACCCTGCATTCACCCCAATTCGGATTGAACAATCATTGTCTCTCGCTGCCTTCACAACTTCAAGAATTCTTTCGCGAGATCCTATATTACCTGGATTAAATCTAAGGCACGAAGCCCCCGACTCTGCTGCCTCAATAGCTCTTTTGTAATGAAAGTGTATATCTGCAATTATTGGCACCTTAGTTTCCGCTATAATATTTTTTAGAGCAAAAGACGATTCTTGATCAGGACAAGAAATCCTAACAAAATCTGCTCCAACATTTTCGAGATTTTTAACCTGATTAATTGTAGCTTTTAGGTCCGCAGTATTGGTATTTGTCATTGATTGAACAGTTATAGGGGAATCTCCACCCACAGGAATGTTTCCAACCATTATCTTATTACTTTTTCTTCTTTTAATTTCTTGCCAATAATAATTTTTCATAATCAAACCTTAAAAAGTTACGCATCAAGTATATTTTCTAAAATAATATTATTTTGTTCAGCATAGAGCAAAAGATTGTCCTCAATAGTTAATAAATCTGTTTTTAATTGAGAATTCATAAATTTTTCTAAATCTTCGAGATGTAAAGACCGAACAATTTTTTTAATTGGTCCAATGTCAGCTGGTGTTAAGGAAAAAGACCTAAATCCCAATCCAAGTAACGCCAAGACATAAGAAAATTTTCCAGATATATCACCACATATGTGTATAGGCACTCTATACTCATTACATTTATTAACGGCTTGTTTAAGAAACTTCAACGCGCTCGGCTTTAAAATACTATACCTATCAGATAATGCGGAATTACCCCTATCTGCTGCAAAGAGGAATTGCATTAAATCATTGGAGCCAACAGATATAAAATCAACCTCGGGAAGAAGGATATCAAATTGCCATATTAATGATGGAATCTCTAACATACTGCCAACACTAATTTTTTTAGGTAACAATTTATTAAACTTTTTCATTCTTGAGATTTCTTTGGATAGTAATTCTTTTGCCTGCATCAATTCGTCAAACTCAGCTATCATAGGAAACATTACGTTTAATTCACTATTTTCTGAAGCATGAATTAAAGCACGTAATTGAAGTCTGAGTAAGCCTGGCCTGTCTAATGCTACACGGATTGCCCTCCAACCCAAAGCTGGGTTTTCTTCTTTGGGGGCGGTCATATATGGTAGTATTTTATCCCCCCCAATATCAAGAGTTCTGAATATAACTTTTTTTCCTTTAGCGGCATCTAAAACTGAACGATAAAAATCTTTCTGCTCATCCATCCTAGGGAGTGTTTCTGAAATTAAAAATTGTAATTCCGTTCTAAATAAGCCTATGCCATCTGCTCCGGACTCTTCCAATTGGTTTAGCTCCATAATTAAACCCGCATTCATATTAAGTTCTATCCGTTTTCCATCAAGGGTAATGCCTTTTTTATCCTTAATACTTTTGTATTCAATCTTAAGGGCTTGGCTCATTTTCATTTTTATTGAATAAATATTTTGAATATCTTCAGTAGGTCTAATAAATATTTCTCCCTTCTCACCATCAATTATAACTATTTCATTTTGTTTAACGCTCATTTCATTCAAGGATTTTGTTCTTCCCATAAGAGGGATATTTAATGCTCGAGCTACAATTGTTGTGTGTGAGCTCCTGGAACCCTCCTCAAGTATTAATCCTTTTAACTTACTCTTGGGATAATTTAACAATTCTGTAGGGCCAAGATTTCTTGCTAATAAAATTGTGTCTTTCGGAAGTTCTTTGAGAGAAGAAGACAAAGCAGTTCCAGTTAAATGTCTTTCCAATCTATTAGACAGATCCTTTAAGTCATAAAGCCTTTCAGATAAATAAATATCATCAAATTTATTAAACTTTTCGTTCATTGATGCCTGAACACTTTCTACCGCAGCTTCAGCTGTCAAACCCTGCAAAACAGCCTTATTTAACTTTCTGACCCAGCCCTCGTCAAGACTTAACATCTTATATGCTTCCAAAACATCCTTATAATCACTTGCACCAGAAAGGTCTGAGCTTCTCAGCATTTTATCAATATCTTTTCTAAGGTCGGTTAATGCTTTTTTTAATCTTTGAAGTTCCTTAGAAGAATTTTTAGATTTAAATTTTAGTATCTCAACTCTTGGTTCATGAAAAATTATGTGACCAATAGCTAGACCCGGTGCAAAAACAGTTCCTTTAAGGTTAACTGGCATTAAAGTTTCATCAACGATTTTTTGCATTTAGATTACTATCCTTGTTAAAAGAATTACTTATCTAGTTCAAAAAATTTGTGTAGCATTTTTGTAGCTTTTTCCGCTTTATTTTCATCAATAAGCACAGAAATCTTTATTTCTGAGGTCGAAATAACATTGATATTTATTCCGTTATCCGACAAAACATTAAACATCCCACTCGCCACGCCAGCATTGCTCCTCATACCAACTCCTACAACAGAAATTTTGGCAATTTTATTATCAATTATGATTCTTTCATAAGGAACAGACTCCGTAATTCCAGACATAATCTTTTCCGATTTATCTGCATCAACCTTTGGCACGGTAAAAGTGATATCTGTAGTGCTTCCACCTTCAGAAATATTTTGAACAATCATATCCACATTAATATTAGAATCAGCAAGCGACATGAAAATTTCTGCTGCAACACCGGGTTTATCTCTGACACCAACCAGAGTGATTTTTGTATCATTCAAACTTGACGTGATTCCTGTTACGACTCTTTTGTCTGTAATTTTGTCTTCATCGCATACTAGAGTACCTTCTTTGAGGTTTTCTTTAGCATCAAAACTTGAGAGGACTCTCAACAAAACTTCGTTGTTCATTGCTGTCTCCACAGAGCGAGTTTGTAAGACCTTAGCTCCTAATGAAGCCATTTCTAACATCTCCTCATATGATACTTTATCAAGACGTTTAGCGTTAGAAATTTTGTTAGGGTCAGAAGTATAAACACCATCAACATCGGTATATATATCACAATAATCCGCTTCTATAACAGAGGCGATTGCAACAGCGGATGTATCAGACCCCCCTCTTCCAAGAGTTGTTATCCTGCCTTCATTGCTTACACCTTGAAATCCAGGAATGACACATACTAAGCCCTTCTGTAGTGAGTTTATTATAGTTTCCGATCTGATAGATTCAATCCTTGATGATTTATGATTTGCATTTGTTATTATTGGTATTTGCCAACCCATATAAGATCTCGCATTTATATCCATATTGTTTAAGGCTGCAGATAATAGGCCAACACTTATTTGTTCTCCAGATGATACTACAGTGTCATATTCTGCTGGAGTAAAAGAATCTGAGATTCCTTTAGCAAGATTTACTAAACGATCAGTTTCTCCAGCCATTGCAGAAAGCACTACTACTACTTCGTTTCCTTGCACAACTTCATTTTTAACAATATTAGCTACCTCATTGATTCTCTCAACACTGCCTACCGAAGTACCGCCAAATTTCATTACTAGCCGTAACATTTCATTCTCCAAATATTCAAAAACCCTTAGAAAATATGATAATCATAAAACTCACAAAATTTTCTTATTGGGGTAAGGCTATAGATAGTGTATAGAAATTTAAGGTGCAAGTAGAAGTAGAAAAAGAAATTGTAATATGAGATCAACCGTTGACCCCTCAGAAATCGAATTCTTCTCCAAAATGGCAGAAGAATGGTGGAATCCTAAGGGAAAATTCAAACCGATTCATAAATTGAATCCTTCTAGAATTGAATATATTAAGGAAAAAATAATTGATCATTATGACCTTAATACAAGCTCTTCAAAACCATTTAAAAATTTATTTTTGCTAGATGTTGGTTGTGGTGGCGGTTTGTTATCAGAACCAATGGCTAAATTTGGAGCAAAGGTAACTGGCATAGATGCTGCCGAAAAGAATATAAAAATTGCCTCTGCGCATGCAATGGCAAGTGGTTTGGAAATTAATTATAGACATTCCACAGCAGAACAACTTTTAAAAAAATTACGAACGGAAAATGATATTGGTTTTGATGTAATTCTAAATATGGAGGTTATTGAGCATGTATCCGACCTCAATTTGTTTATTGAGTCCTGCGCCAAACTTTTAAAAAAGGATGGGATGATGATATTTTCTACGTTAAATAGAACAACAATTTCTTATTGTCTCGCTATCGTTGGAGCTGAATATATACTCGGTTGGCTACCAAAGGGAACTCATGATTGGAAAAAATTTGTTACACCATCAGAATTGAAAATTTCTTTTAGGTCAAACGACCTTAAGATAGAGGACCTTCATGGAATGAAATATAATCCAATATTTGATAGTTGGTCACTATCTGAAGACACAAATGTTAATTACATTGGAAAGGCCTTAAAGATTAATTCTTAGTTTTTTTATTAATTCCAGGAATAGGATGAATGTCAATTCCTTCTTCTATTAATTCTTTTGCCTCTTCGATAGAGGATTCTCCATAAATATCTTTTGATTCTTTTTCCTCGTAATGCATGGCACGCGCTTCTTCAGGAAATTTTTCTCCAACATATTCATAGTTTTTTTCCACATGCTTTCGGACTTTATTCATCATTACTTCAATTTTTTTAACGTCATTATTAATATTAGATTTATTACCTTTTTTTCCAATATTTGGAGACATAATATTTTTATTAATTTCTCTAGAATCACATAAAGGACACAAAACAAGAGAATCTTGGACCTGATCTTCATAAGCTTTGGAGCTAGAAAACCAAGCCTCAAAGTTATGGCCTTCTGAACATCTCAAACTATATTTGATCATGATTCCTCACTTGTAATAGAATATTTACTATCTTTATGTATTGAAGGGATCTTTATACGAGCTTGCTTAACTTCGTCAAGATTTATATCAAAATTAATAAATCCAACACCTTCTTCTTTTTGCGCGATAATTTCCCCCCATGGATTGATTACTAAGGAGTGCCCATATGTTTCTCTTCCGTTTTCGTGTTTGCCATATTGAGCAGGAGCTACAATATAAGAACCAGTTTCTATTGCTCTTGCGCAAAGTAAATTGTGCCAGTGAACCTTGCCCGTTTCGAATGTGAAAGCAGAAGGAACAAAAATTATATCAGCACCAGATTGAGCTAAATCCCTATAGAGATATGGGAATCTTAGATCATAACATATTGAAAAACCTATATTACCAAACGGAGTTGCACCTACTATTGCCTCCTTTCCACTTTCATAAGCTTTACTTTCCCTATATCTTTCTCCGCTAGGAAGGTCTACATCAAAAAGGTGTATTTTATTGTATCGATATCTTATAACCCCAGTATTATCTATCAGGAGGGATCTGTTAGAAACCTTGCCGTTCTGATTTAGAACAACCCAGGACCCTAATAATAGCCAAATATTTCTTTTTTTAGTAACTTCTTTAATTTGCTCTAGGTATTCATCATCATCTTCTAGAGTAATATTTTTGAAGAGTTCATTATTTCTAAGCTCCATAATATTAGTTGTTTCTGGAGTCGATATAAATTCTGCACCTGAATCGGAAGCCTGAAGTATTTGATCCTTTAAAACGCTACACGATTCCTCTGGGTTCGTACCTGTATTTAATTGGATTAGGGAAAATTTAGATTTCACAAAAATATCATCCTAAAATCTCATCTAATTCACCGCTCTTATCTTTATCATAAAGCTCATCGAAACCACCTATGTGGGTATCGCCGATAAATATTTGAGGGACTGTTCTTTTCCCACCTGATCTTGCTATCATCTCTTCCATTAGATCTGGACTATCGCCCAAAAATAACTCTTCAAATTCCAGTCCTTTTTTTTTCAATAAATCTTTTGCTCTTACGCAAAAAGAACACATGGGACCTGTGTAAATAATTATCTTCATAAAAAACTCCCCATAATATAATATGGTAACTCTAGTGGAAAATTCAAGAATTCTATTAAATTGTATAGAAGTTAGACATTATGCATAACAGAAAATTAGTTCGCTTAAGAAGAAAAAAAGCTAACAAAATTAATCCAGAATCGAAATTATTCTTTAAGGAATACCTTGAAGAAATGCACGAAAGAATTTCCTCAATTAATGAGACTTTCCACGAATGTATCGCATATGATTTTAGGAATCTTAACTTCCCAAAACCAAAAAATATAAAGAAGGTAATAAGATGCGATTCAAATGCATCTACCTCAACAGACTTGGTTTATGATGAAGAATTTCTTCCTTTTAAAAGGGAAAGCGTTGATATGATACTTAGCTTTTTTAATCTTCATTTTGCGAATGATGTTCAAGGTATTTTTCATCAAGTACTTAAATCTTTAAAGCCTAACGGAATCTTTTTAGCATGCCTATTTGCTGGAGACACATTAACCGAACTTCGGTTTGCCCTTTCCAAGGCTGAAGAGGAAATAGTTAATGGCACAAGCCCGAGAATAAGTCCTTTTGCAGATTTACAAGGACTTTCTAACTTACTACAAAAAAATAATTTTTCACTACCCGTGGCTGATATTGATAGAAAAAAAATTCTTTATAACAAGCCAATTGATCTAATGCTCGACCTAAGATTAATGGGAGAGACCAATAGTCTAATTAAAATGAAAAAAAATTTCTTGAGGAGAGATGTTTTAAAAAGGGCCATTCAGATATATGAAGACAACTTTACTAATAATGAAGGAAAGGTCTATGCCACTTTTGAAATCGCTTGGGTTATAGGTTGGAAATATCACCATAGCCAACAAAAACCATTGAGGCCTGGTTCGGGAAAGGTAAATTTAAAGAGGGAAGTTAAAAAATTTGAATAAATGCCCTATTTTAAATCACCATTTATGGCTCTATCAATCAAATTAATTGTCTTTTCTACTCCATATAAAGTTATGAAAGAACCCAACCTTGGTCCATGACTTTGGCCTAATAAGATTTCATATAAGGATTTAAACCAATCTTTTAATGATTCAAAGTGTGTTTCTTTTCCTATTTGATATACAAAACTTTGAATGATCTCAGGGTCCTTCTCATCTAGAAAATCCTTCAAATTATTTTTAAGAGTAGTTAAATATTCAATTTCACTATCTTCCGGTTTTCTGTATTTCTTTGTGGGCAAAATAAAATCTTTATAGTAAGCAAGTGAATAGGATACAAGATTATCAATCGAGGATTCCGATTCATCTGGAATATCGTCATAATATTCTCTTATAAAACCCCAAATAACTTCTTTGCTATCAGCCTGAGATGCATTTACCAAATTTAGCAAATTTGAAAAAGATACAGGAACATTTTTGAGGTGTGAATTGCCTTCGTGGATATAAAAAACCGGATTATTAAGCTGATCTTTTGTTTCCTGAGAAGGAAATTTAGTGAGAAAGTTATTATACTCATCAACAGCCTTAGGAATCACATCAAAGGTTAACTTTTTTGCGCGCCTAGGGCTCTGATACATGTATAAAGATAGACTCTCCGTTGAAGCATATTTTAACCACTCATCAATCGTAATTCCATTACCTTTGGACTTAGAGATTTTTTCGCCCTTTTCATCAAAAAAAAGTTCATAATTGAAACCTTCTGGTGGAGTGCCACCTATAGCCTTACAAATTCTTCCTGATAGATTTACTGATTCTATAAGATCTTTTCCAGCCATTTCATAATCCACCTCTAAAGCGACCCAACGCATTGCCCAATCAGCTTTCCATTGTAGCTTACAATTGCCGCCTAGAATTGACGTCTCAATTTCTTGTTTAGTATTTGGTTTCATATAGATAATAGAATGATTTTTTTTATCAAGATTTACAACTTTCGCCATTAATACCTTGCCGGTTTCTGGGCATATAGGAAGGAACGGAGAGTAGGTTTTTTTACGCTCATCTCCTATTGTTGGTAATACTATATCAAGGATATTTTCATAGTTTTCTAGAACTTTGATAAGGGTTTTATCAAACTTACCAGACTTATAATAATCTGTAGAACTTATAAAATGATAGTCAAAACCAAAACGATCCAAAAACTCCTTAAGACAATTGTTATTATAGTCAGCAAAGCTAGAAAATTCTCCAAAAGGATCAGGAATGCTTGATAAAGGTTTTTCTAAATTATCTTCTAAAACTTTCCTATTAGGAAAATTATCAGGTACCTTTCGTAGCCCGTCCATATCGTCAGAAAAACATAAGAGAGAAGATTTAATATCCGGTTCTAAAACTCTCAAAGCAAATTGCACCATTGAGGTTCTGGCAACTTCACCAAAAGTCCCAACATGAGGAAGGCCTGAAGCACCATAACCAGTTTCAAGGATAACCTCAGTCGAAGGAAATCTCTTTAATCTATTGATAATTTTCTTAGCCTCCTGGAAGGGCCAAGCCTTGCTTTCTAATGCAGTAACTATTAATGATTGATTCATGAGTTTATTAAATCCTGTCGACAGTCTTATCTATAGCATGACTCTCTCTGCGGCAATAGATGGCGCAATAAGTAAAAAGGAATTAAAAAGTATCAATTTCTTCGTTAACACACTTCCAGTTTTTAAAAATTTTGACAAGGATAGTTTGCCCACAAAAATGAATGACTGTATGCAATTAATCGAGGCTGAAGAAAGTTTCGAGAATATTCTTGATACAATAAACAGTAATCTAGAAAAAGAATTAAAAAGGACCGCCTTCATTCTTTCTATCGAGATAATGATGACAGAAATGAATATAGATGAGGAGGCGGTTAGATTTCTTGATATTTTCGGGAATATTCTTGAGCTCTCGGAGTTAGAGAAAGCAGCAAGTAAATTTTTGATCAGCGCTAAATATTCTGAGACCAATAAATGAGATCATTCTTTAAATTGATTATGCTTAAACCCAGAAACCTTCCATTCACTTTTAGGATCATAAAAGAGATGATCTTATCTAAGATTTTTAAATACCCTAATCCAGCCTTCTTAGTAAAAGATTACATTTTTGAGACTGCCATTCACGAAAATCCAAAAAGTGTACTTGACGCAATGGATAATTTTGCCAAGAACAATAGATTTTTAATGAATGTTGGCAATGAAAAAGGTGCACTCTTAGTAGAAGAGATTGTCAAATTGGGACCAGAAATTAATGTTTTAGAATTAGGGTCTTTTTGCGGATATTCATCAATCTTAATGGCAATGAATATGGACCAAAAAAGCCAAATAACCTCATTTGAAATTAACGGAAAATATGCAAAAATAGCTAGAGAAATAATTGAATTTTCTGGTCTATCAAACAAAATAGTGATCAAAGTTGGAGCCTCAGGAAATTTGATACCCAAACTAGACAAGAAATTTGATTTGATCTTTATTGACCATTGGAAAGATTTATACAAAAAAGACCTGATAATGATCGAAGAGAATAATTTGATAAAACAAGGATCAATTATTTTTGCTGACAATGTAGGCCCCCTATTTGGAAATAAAGATTATCTTCAATATGTTAGAAATAATGAGAAATTTGTTAGTAGAAATATCGCGACATCAATAGAATATTCTTCTGCAGAAGACGCTGTTGAAATCTCTTCATATCAAGGTTAGGACCTAAGAATATGTATATTTATCGTGACCAAAATTTGACATCAAAACAGAATAAAAAAGTTTTTTTATATGAACATTAAAAATCAATTAAAGATAATTAGCTCACTATATTCAAAAGGAAATTTTATCGAAATAATTAATTATGTTGAACAAAATGGTAATCAAATTGAGAATGATTGGAAAATATTAACCATAATTGGGCTGGCATTTTTTAATAATAATGATTTAGAAAAAGCTATTTTTTATCAAAATAAATCAATTAAGAAAGAACTCACTTCACATAATCTCCATAATCTAGGATTAATTTTAGGGAAAAAAGGAGATGTTCAAGGCGCTATTAATGCTTTTAATAAATGTTTAAAGATTGGAATAGATCAGCCTGTGTATTATACGAACATAATTGATTTTTGCTTAGAAAATAATTTTATTCATAACGCTTTAAAAGTTTCAAATGATATGAGAAATAAATTCCCTGATAATCCTCAAACATTTTTCCACCTTGGATTAACATATGAAAAATTGAATAAATATTCTGAATCATTAATATTTTATGAAAAGTGTCTAAAAATAGATAATACAGATATATTGGCAATGAATAACCTTGGAAATGTATATTCATCTCTAAGAAGAATAGATCTTGCAGAAAAAAATTATAAGAAAGCATTAAATTTAGATAAGAAAAATTCTCTCATTCTTTTTAATTATATTTCCTTTTTGATTAGGATGGGTAGAAACGAAGAAGCTGAAAAACTAATTAGAAAAGGTATAAAAATAAATAGAAATTTTGTACTCTTTTATACCGCCTTGGCGCAAACAAAAAAATTTATAGAAAAAGATCCAGATATTACTTTTATGCAAAAAGTAAATAGCGAAATAGAATCAGATGATAATTCCAAAAGTGAAGTATTATTTGCTCTATCAAAAGCATATGAGGATACAGAAAATTATAAAGATTCAGCTTTATCATTATTGGAGGCAAATAATCTCAAATTTTCTTCACTAAATTACAATAATGAATCTGATATGAACAATTTGGAAAAAATTAGAAATTTTTACGATAGAGATTATTATAAAAAACATAAAGATCATGGTTTTTATTCATCTGAAGCTATTTTTATAATTGGAATGCCTAGATGTGGATCAAGCCTCGTAGAACAAATATTATCTTCACATTCAAAGGTTACTGGTTTGGGGGAATTGCATAACTTTAACAGCGAAATGTTAAACTTAGGCATTGGCAAATCGGATATTGAGGATTTACTAAATGTAGATAATTCATTTTATAAAAAGTTAGGAAAAAATTACATTGATTCTGTAAAAAAGGATTTTACATTCGAAAAAATGTTTGTTGATAAGGCCCTTAATTTTGATAAAATCGGATTTATAAAATTGGCGTTGCCAAATGCAAAAATAATACACTGTAAAAGATCAAGAAACGATCAAATCCTATCTATATTTAAAAATAAGTTTGAGAAGGATTATCATGCCTATTCATATGATCCTAAACTTTTAAATGATTATTTTGATGCTTATGAAGAATTAATGAAACACTGGTTCAGAATTTTTGGAAAAGATATCTATTCATTAAGTTACGAAGATTTAATAAAAAAACCAAAAAAAATGATGTCCCAAATTTTAAATTTTTGTAATCTAACTTGGGAAGACTCATGTCTAGAGTTTTATCATAACAAAAGATATGTCAATACGATTAGTTCTGTTCAAGTAAAAAAACCTTTCTACAAAAGTTCCATCAATAAGTGGGAGAAATACAAACCATATTTAACACATATTTTTATAGAGGAATAATCAGTAAATATTTATTTCATTCTTGGCCAAAATGCTTGGATAATCTTAATCCTTGTTTCTGATAATTAGAACCGATAGAAGATCCATAAAATTTCTTCGGAAGATCTAAGAGTTTTTCATAAATAAGCCTTCCAACAATCTGGCTATCTTCAAGAATAAAAGGTACTTCCCAACTTCTGATTTCAAGTACAGCTTTTGATCCCTTTCCTTCAGAAGAATTGTGTCCAAAGCCAGGATCAAAAAACCCTGCATAGTGCACGCGAAATTCTCCTACTGAAGGCTTAAAAGGAACCATTTCAGCAGCATGACTTGGAGGGACTGCTATAGACTCAGACGAAGACAATATATAAAACTCCCCTGGATCTAAAATAATTCTCTCCTCATCTCCGGCGAGAACTGGATCCCAAAATTTTGTTATTTCGTAGGAATTTGATTTATCTATGTCTATCAGGCCCGCATGTCTTTTCGCACGCCAACCAACTATATCTCCTATGGCTTCTCCTTTTAAATCAACAGATAAAGCTAAACCTTCGGATATATTTACTTTGCCTTTATAAACAATGCTATCTGTAGAATGTAACCTTTTTAATTCTGTATCCGAACCAGTAGGTCTTCCTTTCCTAAATCTCATTTGAGTAAGTCGAGATCCCTTACGGACAATTATTGGGAAAGTTCTTGGAGAGATCTCTAGCCATAGATGTCCTTTGTAACCATTTGGAACCCTATCGAATTCATTACTTCCATCACAAATCAACCTAGTAAAAACATCAATTCTACCTGTTGAACTTTTTGGGTTTGATATTGCTATTATCCTTTCTGGAAGGGAAAGAGCTTCCATTAAGGGGACCAAATAAACACAACCAGTTTCCAAAACAGCGCCGTCAGAAATATCGATTCTATGGAGAGCAAAATCTTTTAGTTTTCTTTTAACAGATCCTCCCGAAGGTAGAAAACTTGCTCTTATCCTATATGCCATATCAGCTAATCTTAAATCAAGACTTGCTGGTTGAATTTGTTCATCCTCAATATTACCTTGAGACCATATTTCACCATTGTTTATCATTGCTTTTATCATCTGACTAGGTAAGACGCCAGAAATAGGGATCTTCTGACCAGGGGCTCCTTCGAAGACTTCTTGGTCTTTCTCCGTATCAGGAAATAGATCTGGTATTTTTTTTTCTGACATTCTCTTTCAGTTTAAGATTTTGATAAATACTAATATAAGTATACGTGTTTATTCTCAATTTTTGTAAAAAACTATAATTTTTTAAGTAAAAGGTATAAAAGAAAATCTTAAAGAGTAGACTTAGAAGATGAAAATTATAACACTTGATTTAAGACCAGTTCTATCGATCCTAGGTGTCTTCCTCACCGGTTTAGCCTTGACAATGCTTGTTCCAACTTCCATGGACCTATTAGACAATAATAATAATTGGCTAGGTTTTATGATGAGCGCTGCCATTACTAGTTTTATTGGTGTAACCTTAATTTTAATTACTAGAGGCAAAAAAGAAATTATAGAAATAAAAAGCACCTTTCTTTTGGTTACTCTTAGTTGGATGATATTATCAATTTTTTCATCACTACCATTCTTTTTTTCCCAAAATAATCTAGGGATTACGGAATCTTTTTTTGAATCCGTCTCAGGATTAACTACGACTGGATCAACAACAATCAATAATATTCAAGATGCTTCTAGAGGGTTACTCTTATGGAGAGCTATTCTACAGTGGTTGGGAGGAATAGGAATTATTGTAAGTGCAGTTTCAATACTGCCGAGTTTAGGAGTTGGAGGTATGCAACTCTTTAGATTAGAAAGTTCAGACTCTTCTGAAAAATTACTCCCAAGAGCTACGAGTATAGCAACGGAAATAACAGTTTTATATTTATTCTTATCAGGATTGTGCGCTATTGCTTACTGGTTCTCTGGTTTGTCAATATTTGATTCAATAATCCATTCTATGACAACAATTGCAACAGGCGGATTTTCATCTCAACAAGGTTCAATAGGGGCTTATAATAATTTGTCTTTAGAAATTATGTGCATCCTCTTTATGATCTTTTCAAGCCTTCCTTTTGTATTGTACTTAAAAGCTATAAGGGGGAAACCTTATTTAATATTTAAAGATGAACAAGTCCAAGGCTTCTTTAAAATACTGATAAGTTCAATATTGATAATAATATTGTACCTATCTTTTCTTGAAGATTTCGATTTTTTCTCTTCTTTGAGAAGTGTAATCTTCAATGTCACATCAATTTTGACTGGCACTGGTTTTTCTACAGACTCTTATGATAATTGGGGGACTCCGGTAATAGTGGTTTTCCTTTGCATAACCTTTATTGGAGGATGTGCTGGATCAACAACTTGCGGAATAAAAGTCTTTAGAATTCAAGTAATCTTTAAAAACTCAAAACAAATGATAGAGAAATTAATTAGTCCTAATCGTGTAACTAATCATAAATATAATGGAGAAAATCTTTCTTTAGAAATTATAGAATCAGTAATGACTTTCTTATTTATCTTTATTTTAACCTTTTTTATAATCACGCTCATATTAGCATTAACTGGTCTAGATCTTCTTACTTCAATGTCTGCTTCAGCTACTTCAATTTCAAATGTCGGGCCTGGTCTTGGAAATATTATCGGACCAAATTTTAATTTCTCAGAATTATCTAACATTGCAAAATGGGCGCTTAGTTTTGGCATGCTTGCAGGAAGGTTGGAGTTTTTAACCTTTCTCGTTATCTTCAGTAAATCTTTCTGGAAATAATTTTCTTCCTAAGACAAGCACCAATCAATTATAGCCTTTTGGGCATGTACCCTGTTCTCAGCCTCATCCCAAACAACAGACCGAGGTCCGTCAATAACATCATCCTCCACTTCTTGCCCTCTATGTGCTGGTAAACAATGAAGGAATATCACATCTTTATCAGCTTTTTCAATCTTGCTTTTATCCACTCGATACGGTTCAAGTATTTTCTCTTTGTCAGGTTCGTGATCTTCTCCCATCGAAAACCAAGTATCAGTAATAATGCAATTTGAATTTTTTGAAGCCTCATTAACATCATTAATTTTAATTATATTAGATTTTGAACCCTTAATTATCTCATCATCTACTTGATATTCTTCTGGCGCACAAATTCGTAATTCGAAATTGAGAACATCGGACGCGTGTATCCAACTATTCAACATATTATTTGCAGGTCCGAACCAAGTAAATATTTTACTATCCAATGAATTTAATTTTTCTTCCACAGTCATCAAATCTGTTAAAACTTGACAAGGGTGAGATTGATTGGACAGTCCGTTAATAACGGGAATAGTAGAATTCATAGCAAAATCTAAAATTGTCGAGTGCTTAAAAGTCCTTAACATAGCCAAATCTACGTATCGCGATAATACCTTTGCAGTATCCTGAACTGTCTCCCCTCTACCAAGCTGCATATCATTCATACTTACATTTATAGTTTTTCCGCCAAGCTGAAGCATGGCAACTTCAAAGGAAAATCTAGTCCTAGTAGATGGTTTCTCAAAGATAGTCGCAAGAATTTTACCACTTCCTACTTGATCATCATCGACGGTTGCATGACCATTTCTTTTTTTTGAATTTTTTCGATCGTGACAACTTTCTAAGAGAGAAAGTAATTCTTCTTTACTAAACTGGTTTAGATCTATGAAATCTTTTTTATCCTGAGCCATCTCTCACCATAAAGTTAATTCTCTAAACTTTCTAGAGCATTATTAAATCTCAGGAAAAACTCATCAATATCTTCTTCAGTTATATTTAATGGTGGCATTATTCTTACTACATTTTCGCCAGCGTTCACTAGCAAAAGACCTGCCTCTAGAGATTTTTCAGTTAAAATAGAATTTTCGATATAACATTCTATACCCAACATTAAACCTTTTCCTCTCACATCTTTTATCTTGTTTTTGTGTCTTTTAATTAACTTTTCTAAGCCCGATACCAATTTATTAGACTTGTCGGTAATATTTTCACTTATTTTCTCATCTTCAAAAATTTTAAGTACTTCATTGGCTATAGAGCATGCAAGTGGATTTCCTCCAAAAGTAGAGCCATGGGATCCTGAACTCATACCCTCCGCGACTCCCTTCGTTGATAATACTGCACCAATAGGAAAACCTCCTCCTAGGCCCTTAGCTAACGCCATGATATCAGGAGTTATATTCGACCACTCATAAGCAAAAGCTCTTCCAGTCCTATATAATCCTGACTGAACCTCATCAACAACCATTAGAATGTCATTTTCATCACATAAAACCCTAATACCCCTTAGACATTCTTCCGGAATAACACGGATTCCTCCTTCTCCCTGTATGGGCTCAACTAAAATTGCAGCTGTTGAAGAAGAAATATTATTTTTTAATAATTCATGGTCGCCAAAGGGAATTGAAACAAATCCTTCAGGCATTGGGCCGAAGCCTTCAATATGTTTGTTATTTGCACTTGCCGCCAAAGTTCCGAGAGTTCTTCCATGAAAAGATCCTTCAAATGTAATAATGTCATTTCTTTTTTTATTTCCTTTACTGAAATGGTATCTTCGGGCAACTTTAATTGCTCCCTCTACCGCCTCTGCACCAGAATTACAAAAAAAGGCTTTATCAGCAAAACTTATATTGCATAAACGTTTTGAAAGTTCTTCTTGTTCGGGAATTTTATAAAGATTCGAGATGTGCCAAAGACCATCTATCCTTTCTTTTAAAGCATTATTAAGCCGCTGATGATTATGACCTAAAATATTAACTGCTATACCCGACGCAAAATCAAGGTATTTATTTCCGTCAAAATCTTCTAGCCAAGAGCCCTGCCCTCGTTTGAAGGAGATTTGATACCTATCATACGTATTCATGAGATTACTCATTTTTCACCAATAATATTTGTCTATACGTTCTAATTAAATCCTAAAAACACTTTCTTTAATTCTTTAATCTCCATCCCGAACGAAATAAGAAAAAACTTAATAAAAATAAAAGAAAATTAAGCAGAGATATAAAAATTACTCCAAAAAGTAAAGATCCATCCGATATTCCAATAAAACCATATCTGAAACCATCAATCACATAAAAGAACGGATTATATTCTATTAATACTAGGGCTGCATCTGGCATTCTCTTAACGGAATAGAATGTACCTGATAAAAAAGAAAGAGGAACTATTATAAAATTGGTAATAGTCCCTAGGTGATCAAATTTCTCTGACCAAATACCAGTAATCATTCCTATTAATGCTAACAATAGCGACCCTGATATCCCAAAGAAAATTATTGCCCAAATATGAAGAAAATCGAAATTTACGAAAAAGTTCATACAAAAAATTGCTCCAGCTGCTACAACAACACCCCGAGTAACTCCACCCATAGCGAGAGCGATATTTAACTCATTTGCTGAAATTGGTGGCATAAGTATGTCTACAATGTTCCCTTGTATCTTTGATATTAGCAGTGAAGAAGAAGTGTGAGCAAAAGCTTGTTGCAAGACAGACATCATAATTAAACCTGGAGCCAAAAATTTAATAAATGGGATACCATTTATATCCGGCCTTAAATCTCCCAGAGCAACCGTAAAAATAATCATAAAAAGAAGTGAGGTAGCTATAGGCGCTGCAACAGTTTGAAAAAAAATCTTGAAAAACCTGTTTACTTCTTTTTTGTATAATGTCCACAAACCATACCAGTTTATATTTCCTGATATTTTTGGTTCTCTCCAATGAAAATCTGAATCCTTTTGCAAATGAAATATTTTCCTAAAAAATCTATAATAAGAGAGTTTTTTTAAATTAAAACTATTAATTGTCAATTTTATTAAACTATATCTTGTGTAAGATTTAATTTTAACATACCATATATACTATTGTCGTGAGGAAATAAAGATATGGCTTGGACAGAAGACAGAGTTGAAGTATTAAAAAGATTATGGTCTGATGGGTTAAGCGCTAGTCAAATTGCTCGAGAATTGGGTGATGTAACAAGAAATGCAGTAATTGGAAAAGTTCATCGTTTGGGTTTAGCGGGAAGAGCTAGCCCTACTCGACCAAAGAGTAGGCTAAGACACCGGGATCCAACAGAATATTCATCCTCTTATTCCAGTGATCCGGGATCAAGGATAGGTGATGGTATTGAACCATTAGTGTTGCCGGAACCAGCAGTGTCAGAAAATGGTGATCCTATTAACATACTTACACTTAATGAAAAAGTTTGTAAGTGGCCCATAGGAGAACCGGGAGATAAAGATTTCAGATTCTGTGGCAGAAAAAAATCAGGGGGGTCATCTTATTGCGCTGAACACACTCAACTAGCCTACCAACCATTAGATGTAAGACGAAAAAAGAGATCTAGATTTACAAGCAAGAAAAGGACTTTACCTAAAATTAATGATCTCTAACTGAAATTAGAATGTAGTTTCATTTTCAATTTGAATTTCTTTTTCATCCGTCAAGACCTCGCCTGTAACTATAAAATGAGTTACTTCGGCTATGTTTGTTGCTTGATCACCAACTCTTTCAAGATATCTTGCTATAAAAAAAAGAGGAACTAGGGCCTCTATAGCCTCAGGCTTGGATTTGATGTTGTTTAATATCTCCATTAATATGTCTGAATAAATTGAGTCTATTTCATTGTCTGAACTCCAAACCTCGAGTGACTTTTCACTTGTTCTTGCGGCGTAATCTTCTAAAACAAGACTTAAATTCTCGTAAACTCTATTAGTAAGAGTAACTAAACTCTCTATTGTGTTGGGTGAATCAGCCTCAGTCAAATCTCCTTTAAGTATTCGTTTGCTTATGCCTTTGCACATATCACCACATCTTTCCAAATAAAGAGACATTTTTACCGCCGAGAATACTAACCTTAAGTCGAACGCCATTGGTTGTCTTGAAGCTAGAGTATTGAAAGCTTTAATTTCTATCGATTGCCCTAAATCATTAATTTGTAAATCATTGTCTATAATTTTCTGAGCAAGATTATGGTCGTCGTTTTTTAAAATTTCTTCAACACTTCTTAAAGCGGCCAAAACCAAAGCACCCATATTAATTAAGCCATCGGTTATTTCGTTTAACTCTTCATCAAAAGAACTAACAATATGATCACTCATTATCTTTATACCTTCCTATCCATAACGACCTGTTACATAAGCTTCAGTTTGCTTGTTTATTGGATTCCTAAATATATTTTCAGTTTCTCCTACTTCTATTAAATGTCCAAGATGAAAAAATGCTGTTTTCTGAGAGACTCTTGCGGCCTGTTGCATAGAATGTGTCACAATTGTAATAGTATAATTCACCTTCAACTCATCAATCAACTCTTCAATCTTAGCTGTAGCAATCGGATCAAGTGACGAACAGGGTTCATCCATTAATATTATCTCTGGATCAACAGCAATAGCCCTAGCGATGCAAAGTCTTTGCTGTTGTCCGCCTGAGAGACTGGTGCCAGGTTCCTGTAATCTATCCTTAACCTCATTCCAAAGACCAGCTCTTACAAGACTTTCCTCAACTTTTTTATCCATATCGCTCTTATTTATAAACATACCATGAAGACGAGGTCCATAGGCAACATTTTCGTAAACTGATTTGGGAAATGGATTGGGTTTCTGAAAAACCATCCCGATCTTTGCTCTTAATTCTACAACATCAATTTTAGGATCATAAATATCTTGACCATTAATTTTAACTAATCCTTCAATTGAACACGTTTCAATTACATCGTTCATTCGGTTAATACATCTCAAGAAGGTCGACTTTCCACAACCTGAGGGCCCTATCAAAGAAGTTACTTCTTTTTCTTTGATATCTAAATTAACATCAAACAAAGCCTGTTTATCTGAATAAAAGACATTTACGCCGCTACAAGAGATTAATGCTTCATTTTTTCTAATCTTTTGTTCATCGAACACATTAATGATCTGATCTATTGTATTTACCATTTTAACTCATAACGTTTTCTCATAATAACAGCAGCAAGGTTTATTAGAACTAATAATAAAATTAAAACTAAAGTTGCAGCACTAGTTTTTGCAACAAAGGCTCTCTCAGGACTATCAGCCCATATATAAACTTGTACAGGTAAAGCTGTCGCTGGGTCTGTTATTGACCCCGGTATATCTACTATAAATGCTACCATACCAATAAGGAGTAATGGAGCTGATTCTCCAAAAGCTCTAGCAAGCCCTATGATTGTTCCGGTCAAAATTCCTGGCAAGGAAGCAGGGAGCAAGTGATGAAAAACTACCTGCATTTCTGAGGCTCCCATAGCCAAGGCAGCTTCACGGATAGAAGGTGGAACCGCTTGAAGTGAAGCTCTAGTTGAGATAATTATGGTCGGTAATGTCATTAAAGATAATACACAACCGCCCACAAGTGGGGCCGATCTTGGCATGCCAAAAAAATTAATAAACAGAGCAAGACCTAGAAGACCAAATATAATAGAAGGAACCGCAGCAAGATTATTAATATTAACTTCAATAAAATCAGTAATTCTGTTCTTAACGGCAAAATTTTCTAAGTAAATTGCGGTAAAAACACCAATTGGAAAACTGATTAAGAGAGTGATTAATATGGTGTATAGAGATCCAATCACCGCTCCTAAGACGCCTGCAATTTCAGGTTCCCTGCTATCTCCATTCAAAAACATATTTTTAGAAATCCTATTTTCCACTTTTCCGGTCTTTTGGAATTGTTGTAACCATCTTACTTCTCTATTATCTAGGCGCCTTTCTTCCTCTTCAAGATCTTCATCAATGCCAAATTTATAGAACAAATCAGCATCATCGGAAAACAATATAAATAATGAAAAAGTTTCATTTGTATAAGAGGAATTTTTCTCTATATATTCCCTTAAATCGTAAGAGGCTCCAGAGGAAAATAATCTTGCCAGATCTCTTTTGCAAGATCTATCAATACAATCGGGTGCAAGAGAGAGAATNGANTTATTAATAATGCNTCNATAATTCAGATCTTGANNATNACTANNCTCACTTTCAGAAATTNGAAGATTGATCTCAAGATTCATNCCNTAATTNGTAAAAGCTGGTACAGCACGGTACATCATAGAAAAAATTATTATGAAAAGCATTGTTGTNGCTAGGAAGAGCGAAGCTAGACCGTAATACCTGAAACGTTTTTCTGCGAAACGTCTTTTGAGAGTTAATTTTTTTTGTCTACTATTCATAACGTTCTCTGTATTTCCTAACTGTAACCATAGAAATTATATTAAGAATTAAAGTAATAAAAAATAATACAAGACCCAAAGCAAAAGCAGCTAAAGTTTTAGGGCTGTCAAATTCTTGGTCACCGACTAATAATGTTACTATCTGAACGGTAACAGTAGTCACCGCTGAAAATGGGTTAACCGTTAAATTTGCAGCCAATCCTGCTGCCATAACTACTATCATTGTCTCTCCTATAGCTCTAGAAATAGCTAATAAAAGGGCTCCAACGATACCAGGAAGAGCTGCAGGAAAAATGACTTTCCGTATGGTTTCCGATTGTGTCGCTCCCAAAGCAAGAGATCCGTCTCTCAAGTTCTCGGGAACTGCCGACATTACATCATCTGACAAAGACGAAACATATGGAATAATCATAATTCCCATTATCAAACCAGCTGCTAAGGCTGATTCGGTTGAGACAGTTAAACCGACAGATTGTCCGATTGACCTTATCAATGGCCCTACAGAAAGTGCAGCAAAAAAACCGTAAACTACGGTTGGAATACCAGCTAAAATTTCTAGAATAGGTTTAAAATAATTCCTGACCCTCGGTTTCGCATATTGCGAAAGATAGATCGCCGAGAATAGTCCCAAAGGAGCTGCAATTATCATTGCAATAAAAGTAATTAAAAGTGTACCTGTGAATATTGGAACCGCTCCAAAACTTCCAGAAGATCCTATTTGATCTTCCCTTATTGCGGTTTGAGGAGACCAGTGTGTTCCAAACAAAAATTCAAAAAAACTAACATGGGAAAAGAACCTAACTGTTTCAAAAATTAATGACAGAATAATTCCAAAAGTTGTAAGAACTGCAACCGTTGAAAAGGAAAAAAAGATAAATCTTAATATTTTCTCCACACTTCTTCGCGCATCAAACCTTAAGGACAATCTGTTACCAAAATTAATTGCCAATCCCAACGATAAAATACAAATAAACGCAAGACAGGAATAACGAAAGATTAAATAGTCTGAATAGAGAGACTTGGCCTCATTTGATGTAAGTATCTCTAGAGAAATTATTGATTCCAAGTTTCCAAGATTATTCCCTAATGCCCTTATAGAATAAATTATCTCATCTTGTCCCATTAGTATTATTGACTTCGGAAGATAATTAGTTATTAAGGCATTTTGAATGGAAGATTCGATTGCCAAGAAAATTAACAAGAAAATTAGCGCAGGAAAAACCGCCCAAAAGAAAACATAAAAGCCATGGTAGTGAGGCATAGATCTAAGACGTTGTTTATTAATAAGTAAAGATTTTGCCTGTCTACTTTTTATAAAATAGGTCAAAAGGCCACAAACGAAAATGAAGGCCAGGCTTATTAAAATATCAGTGGCTATATCTATCCTCCGCTGATCTCAAAGTGAATGCTAAAACTCTAGTTCAACTAAATTTTTAGTATTCTCATTAACTTTCTTATACTCATCTTCGGGAAGAGGAATCAAGCCCTTTTCCATTAAGTACCCATATTGACCCATTGCATCTTCACTAGTAAATTCTTGGGAAAATTTGATAATAGAAGGCTTCATTCTTATATGGTTCTTTTTAATGTAAAAATAGAGGGACCTTGCTATTGCATAATCTCCTACCATGATTTTTTCTAATTTTGGAGCTATACCGTTGACATTAGCGCCTCGAAGTTTATCCGAGTTCTGGTCTAAGAAGCTAAACCCAAAGATACCTAAAGCTTCAGGATTAGCTGCTAATTTCTGAACAATAAGATTGTCATTTTCTCCAGCTTCTATAAATGCCCCATCCTCTCGGATTGTATGGGAAATAGTTTTAAACTCATTTTTTCTTGCCTTTGAGTTCGCTTTAAGGGTCTTCAAGAAAGGAAAAGATTCTGCGCCTTTTTCCATTGCTAACTCAACGAAAGCGTCACGTGTTCCAGAAGTTGGAGGAGGACCTAACACTTCAATCTTAATATTTGGGAGTAAAGAATTTACATCTTTCCATGTTTGATAAGGGTTGTCTTGAAGTTGGGCTCCTTCTGAATTTACGGGAACTTTTGCAGCAAGAGCAAGATAAATATCCCTTGTTGTTAGATTAAATACCTGGCCTTTTTTAGAGTTTGCAAAAACTATTCCATCATACCCAATTTTTACTTCAACCATTTCAATACCGTTTTCAATACATTTATTATATTCATTTTTTTTAATTCGCCTTGAAGCGTTAGTAATGTCAGGAAATGCAGGTCCTTTTCCACCGCAAAACAATTTCATACCATTGCCTGTACCTGTTTGTTCAACTATAGGTGATTTGTATTTTGTAGAGCGTCCAAACTCCTCAGCTACTGCTGTTGAGAACGGGAAAACGGTTGATGATCCAACAATACGAATCTGCTCCTCGGCATACAAACTTGTAGAAAAGAGAATAACAACCACAAAATAAAAATAAAAAATCAGAGCTTTATTGGGGTTTTGCATTTTTTTCTCCATTAAATTAGTTAAAATGGTTCTTAAAGCATATCGAAACTGAACTTATATTGGATACCAAACATGATGTGTTCTGACTCTTTAGAGGTATCCGTATAAGATTTATCTACATAATTAAGGTATAATTTCAGGGGTTTGGCTAATTTGTAATCGAAACCAATGCCGCTGAGTTCTCCGCCCTGCTTTACCATGTCTGACTTCCCATACATTAATTTAAAAGTAGTTTTCTTAGAAATTTTTGATTTCAAGGAAACAACGTAACCGTCGTCATCATATTTTCCAGTTGAGTCCTCAGACTCTTGCCAAATAAGACCTAGACTTACCGATTCACCAAGAGGCATGGTTGTGCCAATTCTGATTGTATCAAAGAAATACCCTTTTTGAGGGACTTCTGAGTCAAAGGCTAGATTAAATTGTGCTTTGTTCCCTCCAATCTTACCATTCCATTCAAGAGATGTTGAAAAAGCCTCCTCGTCAGATTCCTCAAAAATTGTCATTACGTTGACTGTAAAACCTCTAATTTTTGGGGAAGACCATTGGATTACTTTCTTGCTTCTGTTATCACCCCAAAGAATATTTTTAATGTCACCTGCTGTATCATTGAATAGATCAACTTTACCTTGAGAATTTTTCAAAGGCGTATCATGCATTCCAAGAAGGAACGTTCCAAAGGCGCCTCTTAAACCAAGATAACTATCTCGTTGACTAAAAGTTGGATCACCGTCTACAGGATCTACTTGCCACTCATATTGATAAATGACAACCATCCCACTATCAAAAATCTGAGACCCCTTAATACCAACTCGTGATGCATGTGAACGGACATCTGTTATCGTTCCGTTGGTTTTATTGTCGTTAGAGACAGCCAAATCCAATCTTCCATAAATTGAGGAACTTGCATAAACAGGTACGGAACTGATTAAAAGAAGAAATACAATCAAAAACCTTGAAGAAAAAGAATGCATTGCAGCCACTCCTTCTGTTTATATGAACTTCTTCTCCTTGATTTTCATTCTAAAGTCAACATAGTATTTCTCGCATTTTCTTTTTATAAACTCTCTTCAAAATTAGTGGGAAAATGGCATGCCTAAATGTCTAATAGAGTTTATCGGTAATTATTGTAAACTACTATTATGACTAAAAATCTCATTCTCTGGCGCCATGCAAAATCCGTAACCGGTTTCAATGATCATGAAAGAAGTTTATCAGTAAAGGGTCAAAAAGACGCAAGGGATATGTCTGGATACATTTTGTCTTTTAGAAATCCTGATCTAATCTTATGCTCTTCATCACAACGTACCATCGATACCTTAGAAATATTAAAAGATCAGGGAGGCTTAACTAAGACATATATTAAAGATAAACTTTACCTTGCAACACAAGAAGAAATTTCTAATATAGTTTTTTCTCAAAGCCAATCCTATAAATCGATATTATGTATTGGTCATAATCCGGGTATCCATGAATTATCTCTATCCTTAACCAATATAGCAAACATGAATCTTCGAAATGCAGAAATGAAGTTTAAGTTTCCGACTTCGGCAGTTGCTATTTTCCAAATTAAAGATAACAATTGGCAGAATGTTTCTACTAATGAAAATTTACTTATAGAATTCATGACCCCCAAAATCTTAAGGAGTAAAAAATGAAAAAAATTATAATCTCTTCATTAATTATTCTGATTGCAATTATTTCTTTTAGTCAGATTATAAAAATTCACACCATAGAAGATTTAATCTTTAAAATAGGATTAAGCACTATAGTTGCAAACATAAATACAGGACCATGGAATCAAAATGAACAAGACGCTTTGCGAGTTGTCGTTTGCGGATCAAGGTCTCCATTGTTTCATAAGGACAGAGCAAACACTTGTCTACTGGTAGTTGCAGGTAAGAAATCTTATCTAATTGATGTTGGGTCAGGAAGTATTAATAAGCTTGGTAATTATGGAATTAATTTTGGAGATATCGAATCCGTCATTATTTCTCATCTTCACTCAGATCATATAACCGACCTAGGTGAAGCACATTTGCGAACTTGGATAAACAGTAATAGGCCAACAAAATTAACTGTCTTTGGACCTGATGGAATAGAACAGGTTGTAGAAGGTTATAATATAGCTTTTGGACAAGATAACATTTACAGGAATCTGCATCACGGAATGGATATCGCCGATCTGTCAGTCTCCGGAATGTCGCCTAGAGCCATAGACATGGAAAACCCCATTATTATCTCCGATGAAAACACTACAATAACTGCTTTTGAAGTTATCCATGAGCCTGTTTCTCCTGCCTTAGGATTCCGAATTGACTATAAAGATCGTTCTATTGTTATAAGCGGTGATACCATTAAAGATAAAAATGTTGAAAAATTTTCAAAGGATGTTGATGTCCTCTTTCACGAAGCACAATCAAATTACATTTTGAATAATTTAATAGAAGCACAAGGTGGAATAGGTCCCAATGCAACTATCCTTAAGGATATCCAAACATATCATACAACACCTACGGAAGCGGCTGAAATAGCAAAAGCAGCAAAAGTAGGACACTTGGTTTTTTATCATCTAACACCAGCTCCTAGAAATGCGATCATGGAAAGGGTTTTTACAAGGGGAGTTGAAGAAATATTTCCTGAAGACTGGACAATGGCTAAAGACGGTTTATTGGTAAGCCTTCCAACTGGAACTGATGATATTAATATTTCTTATCTCGACTAAATATCTAAATTATCCCGTATGGGCATTGCCTTAAAATTAAAACCTTTCTCAACTGTAGGTTTAATAGTCGCAAAATAAGGTGACAAATCAAAATCTCTTGGAACAAATAGAGAATGATGACGAATATGAAAAATCTCTTGATAGGAATTATTAAGATTCCTATTTTTGTCATCTCGAAGTTGATCGCCGATTTTTTCAATTTTAGGAAGAATAGGATAGCCAACTGAATGAAATGCTTTTGCCAACAATGTCGAGCATATAACCTTTGTTGGAGTACCTGACCCTAGGGCTATCATTTTCCGTCGCCACCTAACAGGGACTGGGGGCTCCGGTAACAAATATCTCATCAAGTCGATAATATTTTTCCTGTCATAATCAAGACCAATAGAATCTATCATATAAGATACAACACGTTTCTTATCAATTTCAGACAATCCTGTAGGCCTACAAATTCTTGTATTATAATTTTCGTATTTTGAGAGAGGTACGACAATTACTCCTTTTGAAACATCGGATTCAATTAGCAAGGGGTCATCTCCGAAATCTTTGGCATTTGGATTATCTTTCCCAATATAAAAGGCTGAGTGAGACCAGGTGGATTGTGTGAGGTACTTTATTGTTGAAGAGATCCTTTGCTTCCCTTCCACAAGTAAAATATCCGCAGGCTCCATAACTTCCTCCAGATCCTTAATTTTAAATTCTGAGGTAGTTTCATATCTTCTTAGAGGTTGTTGAAGCCATCTGACTATTAAATTATTTATGTAGTTATAAAAACTTTTCATTATCCTTAAAGATGCATCTTAAATAATTCCACAACAACTTAAAAAGTTACATGTTCAAAATACCAAAAAAAACCGCAGCACTGCCCATAATAGACATGAGGAGAAATGTTCCTTGTGCTCCAATCAATCTGGGATAATTTGCCCCTGAGTTTTTGCTCATTCCCCAAGCATGCAATAATCTTAAAACCACTAACAATCCACCAAGAACATGGACGATTTGCCTTGGAGAACCAGAAATCTCCAAAAGATAAAGCAATACAAGCGCAAGAGGAACATTTTCTACAAAGTTGGCTTGGACTCTTAAAACAGCATTCGCTCTCCATTCAGGCTCTTTGTCGCCTTTTAATCGGACATATAACACTTGATTCGCTAGTAAAACTGATAAAAGAATAAGAATACCAGCATATAGTAAAGTTACAGGTATCATGACAGTACTCCTATAAGTACAAATATTATTCCTACTGAAATTAATGTTATGCCAATCCAAGAATACTGATCCCGCCAAAAAAGTAGAAACGCTCTTTCAGAGCCTTTTTCGGCAGTCCTAACTTCCCCCCTCTGCAATTGACGAGGTAAACCCCCAACCCAAAAAATCTGACTTCCTAACCAAATAGAGCCTAAACCAATAAAGATTAACCATGATGTATTTTCAAGCATTTTTCCTCCCCATTTTTAAATAAATAAATTTAAATTCTGGACGTAATTAGGGGCAAATCTAGGAATGATTTAAAACCAGGCTCAGCATTGCAAACTTTTGGTATAGCATTTACGCCATGCATAGCTGTAGAAATCAAAGGGTCATCATTCCAGTCATGGCTAAATGATATTTTCATGTTGGGAGAGCCTTCTACTTCTATATTCACTCCAACTGGTTCATCCCATTCTTTGGCAAAATCCGAATGAGCCCTATAAATAGCTTCTTGAATAATTAATACTTCATTAGTGCAATACCCTGTCCATTTCCTTCTTTGAGCACATATAGTTCCCTCTTTTATAATTCCTGCGGCGATCTCAAGATCTTTGTCAGCAATCACTATCTGTAAATCCTCTTCGACATTTGAAATTTCGGTTCCTATGCCTTCGGCAATAAGGTAGACCGCCTCTTTAAATAATCCACTCAACCAGGATTCGTATCTATCAGCCTCTTTCTCATACTCCTCCATCGTCTTTCCGAACAACATGCCATCCATTACAATTTCTTTTGAAGGATAGTATGAAAATTCAGAGCTTTCACTAACTGTGATTTTGTTAATTTTTTCAGACATTCCGGACATAGTCAAAGGGATCAACTCCGCCAGCCAACCTGGATTATATCCAGTCCCATGTAGACTTACACCCCCAGCAACACAAGCTTCTTCGATCTCTTTCGTTAATTCATCTCCAAAGGCCTTAGGAAAGAGATATCCGACGGTCGTTACAACATTTATTCCTCGTCGGAGTATTGATAAAATATTTTTCTTGTCGGCTTCTGGATCCAAGCCCATTCTAAAAGAAGCAAGGGGAGTATAATGGACACAATCTATGTCCTTGCTAAGGATATCATCGATCTGGTCTGTAGCTAAGATACCCGTTTCCTCTATACCTGCAATTACACCGGCATCTTTACCAACTTTCTCGCTATCATGAACTATTAAACCAACTAGCTCCAAATCTTGCCTTTGTACTATACCTCTTATCGACGCTTTACCCACGTTACCGCTGGACCATTGAACGACTCTAAAAATTTTTTTACCCAATTTATCCTCCATCAATGCAGTTTTACATTTTTTTATCTTCTTTCAAACTGATATTATGGACTAAAGAATAGTAATAGAATATTATCTTCTGATAAGATTGTTAAAGGATGACTCATGTTCGATATACTTATTAAAAACGGAAACATTGTTGACGGCACAGGAACAAAATCATTTATTAGTGATGTAGCTATAAAAGACGGGAAGATTGCTGAAGTTGGAAAAATTTCCCAAAAAGCAAAAAGGGAAATTGATGCTGATGGTTATCTTGTGACTCCGGGTTGGGTGGATATCCACACTCATTATGATGGTCAATCTCTATGGGATCCTTATCTTACACCATCCTCTTGGCATGGTTGCACAACCGTAGTGATGGGTAATTGTGGGGTTGGTTTTGCTCCAGTATCTCCAAACAAAGAACAATGGCTTATAGAACTAATGGAAAGCGTAGAGGATATACCCGGCAGTGCTTTAGCTGAAGGAATCGACTGGCAGTGGGAAAGTTTCCCAGAATATTTGGACGCATTGGAAAAATTACCCAGAGTACTGGATGTTGGAACCCAGGTTCCGCATTGTGCAGTTAGATCTTATGTGATGGGCGACAGATGTATAGAACAAAAGACTGCAGGATCAGAAGATATAAAAAAGATGGCTGATATTGTCCAAGAAGGACTACAGGCTGGAGCATTAGGCTTCTCAACCTCAAGAACGATTGTTCATCGGACTCTGGAAGGAGATCTGGTTCCTGGGACATACGCCGGTGAAGCTGAGTTATTTGGAATTGCAGAGGGAATGAATAAAGCTGGTCATGGAGTCTTGCAAATGGCATCTGATCTCGGTGAATCTGATGGTGATCTCAAATGGATGGCAAAATTATCAAAAGATTATAATGTTGGAGTAAGTTTGAATCTTTTTCAGAATGATTTTTTGCCAAATCAGTACAAGGATATCCTTCAAAGGATGAAAGATGTTAATGCTAATGGTGCAAACATATCTGCACAAGTTTCGGGACGTACTGTTGGGTTAATTCTCGGTCTTGAGACCACAATGCAACCTTTTATGAGAAAACCTGCTTATATGAAAATTGCTAACTTACCTCTTGAGCAAAGAGTTATTGAAATGAATAAACCAGAAGTAAGGAAGGCAATATTATCAAACGAGGGGTGGGATCCATCCCCTGAAGCGAAAAGATTTCTTCAAGGTTGGGAGAAAATGTTCAGGTTAGGAAATCCTCCTAAATATGAGCCACTACAAAGCGAGTGTTTATCGGAAAGGTCAAAATTAGAAGGAATAAACCCAGAAGAAATAGCTTATGATATTTTAATCGAATTTGATGGCAAAGGTTTAATTTACTATCCATTTCTCAATTACTCAAACTACAACTTGGATTGTGCTCTGGAGATGATGATGGCACCACATACTGTATTTGGAGGATCGGATGGAGGTGCGCATTGTGGAACCATTTGTGATGTTAGTCTTCCAACGTATAACCTCGCTTATTGGGGGCGGGACAGAACCCGAGGAGAGAAAGTGGCTATTGAATGGTTAGTTCACAAACAAACCATGGGCACTGCTTTAATCCATGGCTTAAATGATAGAGGATGTATAAAAGAAGGACTAATTGCAGATCTTAACATCATAGATTTAGAAGAATTAGCAATAGACACTCCTAAAGTTGCCTATGATCTCCCAACAGGAGCTCGAAGATTAGTACAAGGTTCAAAAGGTTACAAACATACGATTAAATCAGGAATTCCGATATTTGAAGATGGGGAACCAACCTCAGAACTTCCAGGAAAACTTATCAGGGGGCCTCAAGCTAGGATTAATTAATAAAAGACCACCCCTTACTGTTATTGATCCAGATGAACTGGATATTTCGTATTCATTAGTGGAAAAATATCTTTTCGGATATCATGCAAGCATTCTCGCATCCAATAATGCGCAGGATCATTTCCTAATCTTTTGTTCCAAATTAATTTAACTTCTTGATTCTCCGATTTGAATGGAAGCGGAACTATCTCAAATTCATTAGATGAATTAAGTTGATTAGCTATATGGCTTGTTAAAGCTATAAGGCAATCTGTCTCTTTAATTATCTCCTTAGCTACTTGAAAATAGTTTACAGACATCATTTTATTTCGCTTATAACCTAATGTGAAAAGATGTTTATCAATATGACTGGTGCCCTTCCCGTCTATACTTATATAAATATGATTTGCATCTAAATAATTTTGAAGTTCAATTTTGCCTTTCTTAAAGAAAGGATTACCTTTCCTTCCCATACATATGTAGTTATCCGAATAAATCAATAAACTGTCAAAATGCTCATCAAAACTAAGACCTATAGGAGATTGATATTCTGTTTCCAAGAAATGATTAGAGCCAATAATAAAATCAACATCATAATTCTTTAATTTTTCAAAATGACCTGGTTCAGGAGCGAGCGTAATTAGTTTGATATTAGGAGCTTCATTTTCCAATTTTTTAACCAATCTTGGCAAGACTCTACCCGCTGCAACATCAGGAAAAGAAAAGATAAAAGTACGTTGGGAATTTTTCGGGTCAAAAGTTTCAGAGGAAATTGAGCTTTCAATTAAATCCAAAGCTTTCTTTATTGGTCCCACCAATTCGAGCGCTTTTGGCGTAGGTTTCATTTTGTCTTCTGATCTAAAAAATAAATCGTCTTTAAGAGAGTATCGCAAACGATTCAAAGCATTACTTACTGCGGATTGAGACAAATTAATTCTTTCGGCAGCTTTGGTGGTTGAGCCCTCATTAAATATAGCATCAAACACTACCAAAAGATTCAAATCCAATTTATTAAAATTCATGAAATNAATANTCCTTATTTNTANAATTNATTTGATAAATAGTAATAAATTCCTATATAAGTGTCAACAGTAGGAGAAAAAAGATGTCACATTTTATAAACATAATAATNATNCTTATNTTTGTTTCGATCATAATAGCGGTTCAGCCAGCATTTGCGATCGGAATNGATCAACTTATATCTGTCTAATAAAATTATTAGAATCTNGTTCTTCTAGCTAATAAAAAAAGGAAATGGACAAACCCCTCTNCCCGTCCCCCAAACCTCAAACAAGGGATTGTTCGAAAAAAGATTATGAAATTAAATAACAATATCGTTGATTTTAAAGATCCATTTTTATCGAAAAAAATTTTAGAAATTGAATCTGACAGACAAAGAACTTTAGAAAGAAATACAAAATTCGTGGAAAAAATTCTTAAAAATTTACAATTCTAAGATCCCCGTTATAAACTTCCTTTTATGGAAACACTATTAGATAACTTAACTTTTCCCGAAGGTCCGCGTTGGCATAATGATAAATTGTATTTTTCTGATTTTTTTACACATCGAGTAATTTCAGTTGATCTTGAAGGCCACCATGAAACTATCGTTGAAGTTCCCAATCAACCTTCGGGGTTGGGGTGGATGCCAGACGGATCCATGTTGGTCGTATCTATGACAGATAGAAAACTGATGCGTTTTTCTAACAATCAACTCTCTGAAATTGCCGATTGCAGTAAACTTGCAGCCTTTCATTGCAATGACATGATTGTGGACAAAAAAGGAAATGCTTACATAGGAAATTTTGGATTCAATACCCACAATAATGAAGACCTCAAATCAACCAACCTTATATTAGTACGACCTGGGGAAGGCCCAGTTGTCGCTGCTAACGATCTTTTCTTTCCCAACGGTACCGTAATAACTCCCGATGATAAAACATTAATCATCGGAGAAACTTATGCGGCAAGACTCACCGCATTTGATGTTAATACAGACGGCTCTCTATCAAACCGACGTGTCTGGGCCGAACTATCTCAAATTCAAGATGATTATCATCCTTTACCGGATGGAATCTGTCTTGATGAAGAGGGCGCTATATGGATGGCCTCTCCAAGCACCAATGAAGTTATTCGGGTTAAAGAAGGAGCACAGCTACTTGAAAGAGTCCCTGTTAGCACAAATGCCTACGCCTGTGTTTTGGGAGGTGAAGATAGAAAGACTTTATTTGTTTGTACTTCTGGAGGGACGGATATTGAGTCCTGCACAGAAAAAAGGGAAGGGAAAATTGAAATCCTAAGGGTAAACGTAGCAGGAGCTGGGATTCCGTAAAAAAAACCCCGGCATCACCGGGGTTTTAATTAATAAATTAAGATTAGAATTACCATCTAACGCCAGCTTCAATACCATATTCCATTGGAGCGCCATACAATGTAAAGTTCCATAGACCGGCCACATTATTTGAGCCATCTCTATAGATTTCATCGTTCAGGTTTTTACCATATAAAGTTATATAATATTTATCCGCTGAATCTCTCCAAGTAGCATTTGCATTTACAATTGTTCTTTCGTCCAACTGACTATAAATTGGATTTGTCGGTTGAGTTTCAGCCTCATCTTGATGATAAACGTTTACATTATAAGTAATAGAACCATTATCTCCCATTTCTTGATCATAAGTGAAGGATACATATCCACTCATCTCTGGGGAGAATGGAAGTCCGTAACCACCAAAATCCGTTGGATTATCAATTCCATCATTTGGAGTTTCATCCCAAACAAAGATATCATACTTATGATCCATGAAAGCTACATTTCCATCAATACGGAAATTATCCGTTGCACGATAATTAAATTCAAGCTCAACTCCTTTGTTGGTGGATTTACCGGCATTCACCTTAACTGTTTCCTGATAAGGCGGAACTGGAAGAGGTAATACCTGATTCCTCTGCAAGTCCTCAAATTCGGTGTGGAAAACAGCCAGATTCAATCGTAGTCTGTTATCCAAGAAATCACCCTTCATACCAAATTCAATATTGGCATTGGTTTCTGGTTCATATGGATACCCACAGGAATAATCTGTAGAACAGGTCTCTGTGTAACCACCTGCCATAAATCCGGTAGCATAAGATCCGTAAATCATCACATCTTCATTCACGGAGTAATCCAGAACAAAACGATAGGTTAACTCACTCCAACTATCTGCCTTTGTAGTACAGATATTTCTGTTTTCACAAGGAATAAGCGATGAGAAAAGTGGTGGATTGTCATCTCTTGTTAAACCTACATCACTAAGAAGATTACCCCCGGCTCCACCAGTACCCGTACCCTGTTCCCTGTGGAAGTCTTTTTGATCTTGTGTGTAACGAGCACCAGCTGACAGTCTCAAGTCATCTTTGAGATCATAGGTAAAGTCAAAATAAACGGCTTTACTGGTTCGGTTTTGATCAGATTGCGAACTACCATAATCATAATGGATCCAACCCGGTACACCAAGAAACCATTGTAAGCCAACTGCAGAATAGGCAGCAAAATTGAGATTGTCCTCGGCATAACTTGCGCCTAATGTATAATTAAAACGACCTTCATAATTGCTAGTCAATCGCAATTCTTGTTGAATTTGATCTCTAGTAGTATTCCGGGTTGCGTCATACAAACTTGCAAAGGCCTCACCTGTATAAGTACTAGCGTTCCTTTCTTCATGATTCCTGTAACCAGTAATAGATTTCAAAGTAAGGTCACCCAACTCAAAAGTTTGGTTAAAGTAAACACCTGTACTATCCATTCTGTGACCCTTACAAATAGCTATAGTGGAATTACAGTGGTAGCTTTCGCCAGTAGCAAAAGGATTGTCCCAAGTTTTTCCTCCCCAATTAGGAGAAGGAGTGTGGTTTCCTGGAAAACCCAGCAAACAGAAAAGTTGGCCACCTGGGCACTCTGTTTCATTTACTGTAGCAGGTGCGCCGGAATCATCTTTGCTGATCTCAAAAATAAGATGCCCAGAATAACTTTCATTTGGCTCAAACAAAAACTTTATTTTTGCAGCCAAAACATCTTTACCAGCAAGATCTCCGCCATCACCAACATTAGATAAGTCTGTTCCATCATCTGGCCAAACTCCTGTGGGATTAATGACAGTTGGCCCTGGATAATCTCCGGCAGGTTTTGAATTTTGATAGAAGCCTTGACTCTTGTCCCATATTGCTGCAATTCGCATAGCAATTTTACCTTCAATAATAGGGACGTTCAAAGCGAGTTTAAATTTGTTAACACTTCCCTCGTTCCAGTCATACTGTCCGGCCGAAGCACTAAACTCACCGAACGACTCATCGAGGACAGGTTTCTTAGTAGTTACAGAAATAACACCGCCTGTAGCATTCTTACCGAATAGAGTTCCTTGAGGGCCCCTATAAACCTCAATTTGTTCAATGTCGAACATCTCGATAAATTGTGCTTGTACATGGTTAATACCAAAATCATCTACTAGGAAGGCAACAGATGGATCTTCAGTGACCAAAATTGATATGCTTCCAGTTCCCCTGATACCACCTGCGACGGCGTTAAAAGCAGGTTGTAAGGTCAATGTCACATTTGGAACTATACTTGCCAGAGCTCTTGGGTCATTTGCAAACTGATTATTAAAAGTCTGTTCAGTAATTGCCGACACAGCTAGGGCAGCATCCTGTAGACTTATGTCCCTTTTTGTACCTGTAACGATAATTTCTTCTATATCTAATCTGTTACTAGCTCCTTCTTGAGCAATAGCAATATTACTAACTGTGAAAATAAGTGTAAAAATAAGAGCGAATGATACTCCCATTAGTTTGAATAATTTCATTATTCTCTCCCCCGAAATTTTTTAATAGATAATGAATATGAATTGATTCTCTAGTAACAATATTAAAACTTCAAGGAAAAATTTGTGAAATTCAAAAAATTCTTAGGACAATTCCATTGTGAATCTAAGTTGCTTTATTTGTACCCCTATATATGGAAATTCATTAAAAATTTATCTATATATAGTAGACAACTTAATTAAGTTAAAAATTGTTAAAAACACTTCTAGATTTCTTAGAAGAATAGTATATTTTTTTATCAATTGAGGAAAAAAGACTATGTTAATCCTGCTTTCACCGGCTAAAACTCTTGATTATGAGGCAAAAATTAATGATTTACCTTATACTTCACCCCATTTTTTAACACAATCAAAAAGCCTAATGAAGAATCTAAAAAATTTGAAGAGAAATGAGATCACAAAAATGATGAAGTTGAGTGATAAGTTAACCGAACTCAATATTAATCGATACAAGCATTGGAGCGGAAAACAAATGCCCAGCGAAAACGCGAGACAATCTGTTTTCGTGTTTAAGGGAGATGTATACAAAGGATTAAAAGCAGAAAATTTTTCAAAGAACGATCTAGAGTTTGCTCAAAATCATTTAAGGATGTTGTCCGGATTATACGGAATCTTAAAACCTCTCGACGTAATCGAACCATACAGATTGGAGATGGGAACAAAACTGAAAAACAACAAAGGAAGTTCACTCTATGACTTCTGGGGAAAAAAGATTACTGAGAATTTGATTAAAGATCTCGAAAGTATGAATTCAAAGACTCTTATCAATTTGGCTTCAAATGAATACTTTAACTCTGTTCAATCTTTACCAAAAGAAGTTAACCTTATCTCTCCCGTCTTTAAAGATAGCAAGAATGGGCAATTCAAGATTATAAGTTTCTATGCCAAAATAGCTCGAGGTTTGATGGCTGCATGGATCATAAAAAATAAAATCAAAAATGAAAAATATTTACCTGATTTTTCTGAGGAGGGTTATAAGTTCTCAATGGAAGAATCGGCAAAAGGATCGCCTGTATTTTTAAGGGGATAAACGAATTAAATATTGAGCATAGATCTATGTTGATCTATAAAAACATATTCACCTGTGGGGCCATAGCTCAGTTGGGAGAGCGTCTGGTTTGCAACCAGAAGGTCGTCGGTTCGATCCCGTCTGGCTCCACCATTAAAAGGAAACATTTATCGCATGCATGGCGGACATCACCAGCACGAGCACGACAACGATAAAAATCTCATTGTAGCAATAAGCATCAATTTGTTCCTAACCTTTGCCCAATTTTTAGGAGGTTTAATATCGGGAAGCCTGGCACTAATTGCCGACGCAATTCATAACTTAAGTGACGCAGTCTCTTTAGGTATTGCTATTTTTGCAAGAAAAATTGGAAGAAAAACGGCTGATGAATTTAGAACTTTTGGCTATAAAAGAGCCGAAGTTATTGCAGCACTTATAAACTTAACTCTCATGTTTATAATAAGCTTATATCTTATATATGAAGCAATTTGGAGATTCATTGAGCCACAAATTATTTCTGGCTGGATAGTTATAATAATTGGAGGAATAGCGCTTATAGTTGATCTTTACACTTCGGTAATAACATACAGATTATCTGAAAATAATATGAACATGAAAGCTGCCTTCCTACACAATCTTTCTGATGCCTTGGCATCAATCGGGGTTGTTATCGCGGGAAGTTTAGTTCTTCTTTATGATTGGTTCTGGGTGGATTCGCTGATAACCATGGCTATTGGAGGTTATATCTTATTACAAACTTTTAAAATGTTACCCAAAAGTGTCAATTTTCTAATGGATGCAACTCCTAATAATATTTCTATTGAGGACGTTAAGACTTCAATGAGTTTGATCGAAGGGGTAGAAGATGTTCATCACATACATGTTTGGAATTTAGATGAACAAAGAGTAGCTCTTGAGGCCCATGTTGTAACAGGAGCCGAAAGCCTAAAAGAAAATACCACAATTAAAGAGGCCATAAAAAAATCTCTACAGGAAAAATATGACATCAATCATTCCACATTAGAATTTGAACATACGGAAGAGGATTGTGATGATTAGAACAAAATTACGTGAGAAACTTGACTTATTTAAGTTAATAATTGAATAAGAAAGCATGAGTGTAGATAGAAATTTTCCTAGTACCCGATTAAGGAGGTTGCGAAAGAGCGCTAACCTGAGGGCGATGCTTGCTGAAACTCAATTAACTGTTTCCGATTTAATTCAGCCTATATTCATAAAAGAAAATCTTTCGGGAAGAGAAGCTATCAAAACAATGCCGGGGATTGATCGGCTTGGTCTCGATATAGTAAATGAAGAAATTGACGATATTATTCAGACCGGCATTAAGTCAGTTGCAGTTTTTCCGGTCATAGATGAATCAAAAAAAGATGAGACTGGTGCTCAAGCTGCTATTGAAGAAAACTTCATAAATGGTGCTATTAGAAATATTAAAGAATCTTACCCTGAATTGGTTGTAATTGCCGATGTAGCTCTTGACCCCTACACAACTCATGGTCATGACGGGATACTGAATGAAACTGGTGATGTTGACAATGATCTTACCTTACCCGCTTTGAGGGACCAGGCGTTGGGGTTAGCAAAAGCTGGGACCGACATCATTGCTCCATCAGATATGATGGATGGGAGGATAAAGGTAATAAGGGATGCTTTGGAACAAAATGATTTTGTGAACACCCTAATCCTCTCATACGCCGCAAAATACAGCTCAAAGTTTTATGGACCATTCAAAGACGCGGTGGAATCAGCAAAATTCTTCGGCAATAAGACAAAAGATACTTATCAGATGCCCATTTCAAATATTAACGAAGCTCTTCAAGAAGTCGCTATGGATATACAGGAAGGAGCCGACATTGTAATGGTAAAACCAGGTATGCCTTATCTCGATGTCGTGAAAGCTGTGAAAGACGAATTTCTTATACCCACCTTCGTTTATCAAGTTAGTGGTGAATATTCAATGTTGCAAACAGCTATAAATGAAGGATTGCTATCCAAAGAGGTAATTATAGAATCTCTTCTAGCATTTAAGCGTGCTGGAGCGGATTGTATTCTTACCTATTTTGCCAAAGATGTAGCCAAAAAAATCAAATAGACTAAGCTTTAGCCTCCAATACGATATTTGTCTCAATATCAATACAACGCCTTTGAATATCAGAAAAACCCGCTTCATTAAGAACTGATCGAAGTCTTTTTTCTCCTGCTTGAGCTCCTAGTTGAAGACCAACATCCTGAGATCGTGATGTTGGTACACATACAAGGGTCGAAAAAGTGTAAAATAAACCCGATGCTATATTCAAATTATCTTTTAACTCATCCTGTGCATAAGGCTCTACCAACATAAAGGTACCATCTTTATTTAAAGTATTAAGTATTGCCTTTGAAACACCCACTGGATCACCCATATCGTGAAGTGCATCAAAAATGCATGCAAAATCAAAATTGTTATTTGGAAGATCCCGGGCTTCCCTCACCTCAAATTCTATATTGTTAAGCCCATCGTCTCTGGCCTTATTTCTTGCTTCGATAATTGAGGGTTCGTGAAAGTCAAAACCGTATATTTTTGAATTGGGAAAGGTCTTCGCCATAAGTATAGTCGAGGAACCTAGACCGCATCCTATATCGGCAACAATCGCACCCGATTCCATTTTGGCCTTTATTCCATCAAGCGAAGGGATCCAATGCTCAAGCAGATTGGTAACATACACAGGTCTGAAGAATCTGTCGGTTCCACAAAAACAACATTCGTGTTGTTCCGACCAGGGTCTTCCCCTACCCGACTTAAACACATCAAGAGCAACATCATGTGTGGCATATTGAGCAACTATACCCTGAAACAAACCCTGCATACAGGTAGGTTCGCCCTCGTGTGCAAAAATTGCCGCCTGTTCTGGTGTTAAGCTAAATTCATCAGAATCTTCATGATAAGAAATATATCCCATTGCCGCATTGGCCGATAGCCATTCAAGAAGATAGCGCTCATCAAGTCCTGTTTTAGACGCCAGTTCTTTAGCACTACATGGACCATGTTCTTCCAACGACACATAAACACCCGCCTGATCACCTATATAAGCGATTAGTAAACTTCCCGCAGCGGATACATTCTCAAATACTTTACCTGTCAGCTCCATCAGTTTATCAACATTAAGATTGGAATTCACCATAACTATCTCCTTCAAATAATGGATTATCTTAATGCTTTGGTAGAAAAATAATATCTTTTTTGATTAAATTTTTTATTTAATTTTTATAATTTTTTGGTACGTACGGCTTTAGAGAAAGGACCTCTTCCCAAATAAAAAATTATTGCTGAGATCGGTCCACATATCAAAAAGATCGTTGCCATGGACATATCTATTGCCATTTCATCTTTAAAAACTTTATCTGTAAAAAAAGCAACAACCATTGGTCCTAATCCATAGCCCGTTATATTAACCGTGAGAACATATAAACCAGACACGACTCCTCTGTAATGATTGGGGGTGATATTCTGTAATGATGTTGCAAAAAGAGCCAAAGGAAGGGTTATAAAAAAACTTATAATAAATATACCATACAGAACATAATCTGAACTGAGCATTAAAAAGGTTATAGGTCCAAGTATTGTAAGTACAATAGCGGTAATAAAACAGACTATAAGTGTTGCGGCATTGATTTTCATCTTTGTAAGAAACCTCTCAACTATTGGACCCGAAATGACACCGAGCGAACCCGCAAAAAGAGCTACGAGACCATATTGGTCACCAACCCTAGTAAGCTCCCATTCGTGTATCCTCTGAAGGAAAATTGGAACCCAAGACTGAACACCATAAAGCAAGACAACTATAAACGCCGAACCAACTAACAAAGGAAAATAAGCCCCAATATTATTTAAGACGTAGGAAAAAACCTGTTTTAAAGAATCTTTTTCTCTTGTTTCATCTTCTGCAACCCCTTTTCGAGAAGGGTCTTTGAGAGTAAACATGAAAAGCCCTAAAATAATCCCGGGTATAGCAATGATGATGAAAATCACTTGCCAAGGTTGAAGAATCAAATTGCCAAAAAGATTTATCGGCTCGTTGTATATTCTTAAAATTTGAGCTCCAAATAATAACGAAAGACCCTGTCCAATATATGGTCCCATAAGATAAATACTCATGGGAAAACCCCTTCTTTCAACTGGAAAAAGATCAGAGATTATCGACCACGAGGCCGGGGTTAAAGCTGCCTCTCCAGCCCCCACTCCGGATCTAGAAAGAATTAGCTGAAATGGACCCTTAGAAAGACCACACCCTGCTGTAGCAATACTCCAGATAACTATGCCACCGATCAAGACTCTTACTCGGTTAATCTTGTCGACAAATCTACCAAAAGGGATACTAAAAATAATATAGCTTAAAACAAAACCCCATCCCATAATGAATGACATTTGAAAATCAGAAAGTCCCATATCTTCCTTAATATCTAACGCCAGATAATTAATCATCTGCCTATCAATGAAAGAAATTATGTAGGCAAAAAGCAGAATGGAAGTAAAAGACCATGCATAACGTTTATTCGGCCATATCGTTTGAGTGCTCATAAACCCCTCTAATTAAAAACCCAGCTTTGGAACATAGTGGGGTTTTAAATAAAAGTTAAGAACATTCAGTCAAGAAATATTAGTTCCAACTTTTAATGTGGTACATGAGATTGACGCTAATCAATTTCCTAACCTTTACAGTTTTCTTCAAGAACTCTCGCCCTTCTGAACTTTCTAAAATTTCGGATACAGAAGTCCTGACCGCTGCTAGTGAAGGGCCAGCGATTGCAATATAATGGGTTCTTCTATCAACACCAGTGAATGTATCTGCAAAGAGTGTCGCAGAACCAGCTATATTTGCGGACTGCATTAATTCGGACCAAAGCCGAACATAAGCTTTTGGATTCCTCACTGAAACATTGAAAAGCATCAAAGCATTATTCTTAGAAAAATCGGAATCTCCATAAGATATAATTGGGGTACCTGCGCCTTCCAGCCCGTCCACGGTTATTTCTCCAAAATTACTTAGGAAATCTTGACCCTCTGTAGAGGAAAAAATCTGAAGCATTGACTCAAAACCATCTTCATCTGCATTTTCAAATACTACACAATGAGTTTCTGGAAGTTCGCCGTTCAAAGCCATAGACCATAATCTTACCGTGGGCAATCCTTTTGCAGCTTCACTTGTCAGCCATGAATCCATGCTTGCGACCACTTCTTGTGGTTGAGTTGTAGAAAAACAATAATATGAATGAAGAGGAGCAGCATTAAGATTTGAAATTCCATAAAAGGCAATAGTAATAAAGCCTAATAAATATTTAACCATTTAATTTCCTTTTGAATGTTAAGAAGTAGCTTTCATATCAGAATCAATATGAATTTACAATTAAGTTTTAGTTAAATAAAATTAATGTTTTGGCGGGTGTTTTAGAAACTTAAAATTATATTTAGTTCCAATTAAATTATAAATCTTTTTGTGAATAACTTGTCCGTTTTCATATCTTTGTCTTATAAAAAGACTTGATATAATAAGAGTAAAGCCAAGGAGTTATCATGAAAAATCTTAGAAGAATTATAACAGGTCATAATGATCAAGGAAAGTCTGTCATTATGATTGACGGACCACCTTCTCGTCATATTGGTGAAGATGAAGGCGGATTGTATGAAATATGGAATACAAACGGACTTGAAATAGACACAATAGATCCTTCGGACAGAGCTGACATAGACATAATTTTATCCCCCCAAGAAAATGGAACAAAATTTAGGTACTTTGCAATCAATCCGACTCCAGAAGGAATACCTCAAGAGAAACTTGAAGAAGCTGCAGCTCGAGCTTTTGAAAAGATGGGGGCCTTACATGAACGTGTGGATACCTCAAGACATCCAGCAATGCATAAGACAAAAACAATTGATTATATTATCCTTCTAAAAGGAGATGTAACCCTTCTCCTTGACGAAGGTGAAGTAAGATTGGAACCTTTCAACGTCGTCGTGCAAAGAGGGACAAACCATGCATGGGTTAACAACGGTAACGAGCCCGCATTATTAATAGCCGTTCTGATAGATAGTGACTTGAGAGAATAATTTACTCTGCTGCTGTAGTCATGTTTTGATGCTCTTGTAGGCGTCTCACATTATCATTAGGGTGTATCCAATCTTCATTAATTTTTGGTGCCACACATAACTCTGGAGGAATCTTATTAAGGCCTATTATTTTATCTACCTGTTGGTGCCAATGATATATCCTTGCTTCTTGATAACTTAAGGGCACTCCATCAAAAACATAAGAATCTACGGCTTTTTGTATCCAACCACCAAATTGCAGGTCTTCATCCAACACGTCATTAAAACCACTAATATGGGCATCCCAAATATCTTTATGTTTCTTAGGAATTTTTCTTTCACCCCAATCCGGAGCAACCCATATCACGTCAAATATGCATTCGTTTACACTTTTTGGCCACCACAATAAAATTGGAAAACCTTTTTCTGCCATTGGTGATACAAAATTTGGAACAAGATTATATGATTGAGTACACGTTCGAGCAATATAACCTACAGTTTCAATTTCGGGCCTATTGTCATTTAGTTCGCTAATCTTCGTCTTATAGTAATAAGGTAAATCCGAATTTTTATCCGAATCTTTTAATTTATTGGTTAAAGCATCCGGATTAGCCTTCAGTGCACTTGCTGGTGGTTCCGGAAATGATCGATTTGGCGCTATCATTCTCCCGTGGCCATTAGGATAAAATGTGTTAACGTTTCCAGTATAATCTAGACCGGTATGGACTGTTTCGGGATGAATAGATTTAACATGGTAAACCTCCATATTGGCTTCCATAGCAATCTTCCAATTGCATTTAAGATTATAGCTATATTGGTCAACAAGGCGAAGGGAGCCAAATTGAAATTCTTCAAGTTCTTTATAAATAACCCCAAGGTTTTCTTTAAAGCTTACAGCTTCCAAATCAAAATTTACGAAAATGAGATTTCCAAATAATTCAACCTTTACCTTATGTAAACTTCTACAGCTTTCATCAAAATCTACAAAATCTTTCGGGTCTCTTCTTCCTATAAGGTTTCCTTCATGATCATATGTCCACCCATGATATCCACAAACAAGTTTTTCTACCTCTCCGTATTCTTCTCTAACTATTGCCGCTCCGCGATGCCTACACATGTTATAAAAAGCAGTTACCTCATTTTTGTCTTTCCTCATAAGGATTACAGGTTGTCCTGCCCTTTCCCAAAGTTTATAACTTCCAACATTTGGAATCTCATCTAGATGGCCAGCATATAACCAACTTTTCTTCCATAGATTCTCTTTTTCGAGTTCATAAAACTCAGGATCAGTATATCTTTTTCCAGGCAAGTCAGGAAGTTTAGGAAATCCTTTAGGAGGAGAAGTCCTATTTCTTTCAAAATCAATGAGTTCTTTTATTTGATCAATTTGGTTTTTATCCATAATTTCTCCATAAATCTTATTGAATGTAATATATTTTTGTCCTGTAATACAAGTGGTTAGATATATTTTTCATATTATGGGGGTTTTATGGAACTAGAAACAATAAAATACGAAAAAAAAGAGGGAATAGCTTTGATAACCCTTAATCGTCCAGAACGAATGAATGCATGGACACCTTTAATGTCAGAAGAACAGGTTGAAGCTATTAGTGATGCAAACGAAGATACAAATATCGGTTCAATAGTGATTACCGGTGCCGGAAAAGGTTTTTGTGCTGGAGCAGACATTGAAGAAACTTTCAAAACACGTATCGATGGTAAAGATCCTGGAAAAGATACTCATTTGGGACAAGGGGGAATGCCAAAACACATAAATTGGGTTGATTTGGTGAGAAAATCAAAACCAATTATTGCCGCCGTAAACGGTGCCGCAGTAGGCATTGGAATCACGATGATATTACCTTGTGATATAATTATAGCCTCTGAAAAAGCAAAATTTGGAATGTTTTTTATACGGATGGGTCTCGTTCCAGAATTGGCTAGCAGTCATTTTCTAGTGCAAAGAATGGGATTTGGTAAAGCCAGTGAATTATGTCTCTCAGGCAGACTAGTGAATGCGGAAGAGGCTCAATCGACTGGTTTGATTGACTTTCTTTTTAATGAAGAAGTTATGCTTGAGGAGGCTATCAAAAAAGCAAAATTAATAGCTGAAAATCCCGGTCCTCAGTTAAGAATGGTCAAAGAACTTCTCACAAAGAAT
>PCCF01000004.1 GCA_002731945.1 Rhodobiaceae bacterium
AGGTCACGAAATTTTTCGTGTATTTTTCTATCACGATGGTGTAAATAATGGCACAAGATTAGCAAGTCCGCCACAAGATGACAGACATATACCTAATAGATGGTCGGAGCTTGGCAAGGAACATGATATAGATCTTGTTTTATGTGTTGCTGCAGCTCAGAGACGAGGAATTGTTGACCCAGATGAAATGAAAAGACATAAAAAAGATGCCAATAATATAGCAGAAAAATTTAGAATTTCAGGTCTTGGACAACTTATAGAAGCTGGTGTTCAAGCTGACAGATTAATAACTTTTGGTGATTAGATGGATGATCAAATAGAAAGTGGAATTGTAAAAAAATTTTTATATATAAACAGAAGAGCTCCTCATGGAACTATCTATGCACATGAAGCACTTGAGGTTGTCTTAATCGGTGCTGCTTTTGAGCAAGATGTAAGCTTAGCTTTTATTGACGATGGTGTTTTCCAATTAAAGAAAGATCAAGATACTTCAGATATTCATACAAAAAACTTTTCTAAAATTTATAAAGCTTTAGAAATGTATGATGTTGAAAAATTATTTGTAGAGAAAGAGTCATTAGATAAAAGAGGTCTTACTGAGGATGACTTATCTGTTGATGTCAAAGTTATCAACTCTTCTGAAATGAAAAAATTAATAACAGACAGTGAGGTTATGTTTAATTTCTAATGCTACATACTGTTAATAAATCACCATTTGAAAAAAATAGTCTTGAAACATGTTTAAGGCTTGCTAATGACAAGTCATCTATTATTTTAATTGAAGATGGAGTCTATGGTGCTCTTAAAAATACAAGCATAGAGGCTACAATTATAGATGCACAAAAGAATTATAAAATATATGTTCTTGGGCCTGATTTAAAGGCTAGGGGACTTGATAAAAACTCTCTTATCACTAATATAGAGATAGTAGATTATAATAAATTTGTTAAACTTGCCGTTGAGAATGATAAAATTCAAAACTGGCTTTAATTTATGAGGAGTAAAAAATGCTTGAAGTAAATGGAAAATCTTTTGAAACTGATGAAGAAGGTTATTTAGCTAACCTATCTGATTGGGAAGAGGGATTGGCAACAGCTATGGCAGAGGCAGATGATATTGAACTTGGACCTGACCACTGGGAAATTATTAATTTCTTGCGTGAATATTATGAAGAATATCAAATAGCTCCTGCTGTAAGAGTTCTTACTAAAGCTGTTGGGAAAAAACTTGGTAAAGATAAAGGTAATAGTAAATATCTCTATGAACTGTTTCCATATGGCCCAGGTAAACAAGCTTGTAAATTTGCGGGCTTACCTAAACCTACAGGTTGCGTTTAGTTTACACCAACATTAAGGAGAGATTAAGGCATGTCATTTGTGACTATATTCTACGTAATATTATTCTATCTGGCAGCCATTATATTGTTTGTAGGATTAGGTTATCGTATCTATGAATATGCAATAATTCCAGCCCCTCTAAAGATACCAACTCCACCTGCACCTAAAACTATACAAGGTGTGGCAGCAAGACTGATAAGAGAGGTCGTTTTTTTTGAAAGTCTTTTCTCCGCAACAAAATGGACATGGTTATTTGGATGGTTATTTCATTTTGCTCTATTACTAGCAGCCTTTAGACACTTAAGATATTTTACTGACCCTGTATGGGGATGGGTGTCTTGGGAGATTGTACAGGCAGCAGGGCACTACGGGGGTTATGTTATGGTTTTTGGTTTATTTGGATTGTTGTCACGAAGAATTTTTGTAGACAGAGTAAGATATATCTCATCTCCCTCAGATTATCTAATGTTAATTTTAATTATTGGAATTGCTGTTTCAGGATTAATGATGAAATGGTTCCAAACAGATATAGTTGCGGTGAAACAATTCTTTCTAGGTTTAATGTATTTTAAATGGGCTGAATTACCAACTGATTTAGTTTTACTTGTGCATCTTTCATTAGTTGCTCTTCTTATGATTATTTTCCCATATAGCAAATTATTACATGCACCAGGTTTATTTTTTAGCCCTACTAGAAATCAAACCGATACTTCTAGAGATCAAAGACATATATCAGATTGGGCTAAAAAAATAGAATCACAAAAATAGGAAATATTATGGCAGTAAAAGAATTTGAAAAACCTACTTTAAAAGATTATACGTCTATACCGTCCGTAGAGAAGGATGCGACTTCACATCTTGCTCCCTTTAAATCAAAAGAAGAGTTTCAATCTTCATTGGGTTATCCAGGTGAATTAGTTGATAACTGGCAAGAGATAGCATTAGATAAAATGGGTGATCTTTTAAAAAAATACAGATCATTACGGGTCTATTTAGATTCATGTATGCAATGTGGAGCATGTACGGATAAGTGTCATTATTACTTAGGAACAAAAGACCCTAATAATATGCCTGTTGGTAGACAAAATTTAATGAGAGGAGTTTATAGGAGATATTTTACTTTGCCTGGAAAATATTTACCTAAACTTGTTGGGGCAGTTGATTTTACAAAAGAAGTATTAGATGAATGGTATTCATATTACCATCAGTGTTCGCAATGCAGAAGGTGCGCAGTATTTTGCCCAATAGGTATTGATACAGCAGAAATATCTATGGCGGCTAGAGAGATAATGGATTCAGTTGGTGTTGGTCAAAAATACTGTAACGAAATTATTGGGAAAGTCCATAAAATTGGCAACAATTTAGGTTTACCAGAACCAGCACTTGCAAATACCCTTGAAGGGTTAGAGGAAGATGTTAAAGATGAAATCAACATTGATGTAAAATTTCCATTAGATGTAAAAGATTCTGATGTCTTACTCATAACTCCATCAGCTGACTTCTTTGCTGAGCCACATGTTGATGGTCTTATAGGGTATGCAAAAGTATTTCACCAGGCTGGTATAAGTTGGACTTTGAGTTCTCATGCTAGTGAAGCAGCTAACTTTGGAATGTTTATTGGGAGCTATGACAATATGAGAAAATTAGCTCTTCGCATAAGAGAGGCTGCATTAGAATTAAATGTTAAAAGAATTATTTTTGGTGAATGTGGACATGCCTGGAGAGTTGCATATAGTTTTTTAAATACCTTAGCCGGCCCTTTTGATTTTCTAGATTCACGATATCCTGTCCCACAACATATTTGTGAACTTACATATGATTTAATGAATAGAAATGTACTTAAGTTTGATAAATCTGCAAATGATGATATGACATTGACTTATCATGATTCGTGTAATGTTGCCAGAGCATCAAATATGGGTGATATTTTAGGCGGACAGTTTTCAGTCCCAAGAGACATTATCAAAGCTACTGTGAATAATTTTTATGATATGGAGGAAGAGAGTATCAAAGAAAAAACATACTGTTGTGGCGGTGGCGGAGGACTACTCACAGATGATTTGATAGAGCTTCGAATGAAGGGAGCTCTCCCAAGAATGGAAGCTTTAAAACGGGTTGTAGATGACCATGGGGTTACTCATATGGCTGCCATTTGTGCTATATGTAAGAGTCAATTTTCTAAAGCTTTTCAATACTATGGCTTTGAATTAGACCAAATAATTAGTCTACATCAACTTGTTGGAAACGCCCTCATAATGAACAAAAAAGAGCTTTAGGGCTTATATTCTTATGCTATAATTGAATATTAGATAAGTATAATAAACTTATATAGGAGAAGTTAGGGATGGCTAAAGTCGAAGAAACTATAAATCTAATGAAATCTGAAAATACCTATCGAAGGTATGAAGAAGGTGATCATAAGTATGATGATTTTTCCAAACAAATCTTTAATGAGGATACTTCTCATCAATGCCCAACCTATATTCATAAGACTCCACCATGCCAAGGAAGTTGTCCTTCTGGAGAAGATATTAGAGGTTGGTTACAAATTGTAACAGGAATTGAGAAAGCACCAGAAGGCATGAGTATGCCAGAATATGCTTTTAGAAGATCAACAACAGCCAATCCATTTCCTTCACAAATGGGACGAGTATGCCCAGCTCCATGCCAAAGCGGGTGTAACAGAAATGATGTAGATGATTTTGTGGGAATAAATGCTGTAGAACAATATATTGGAGATAAAGCTTGTACAGAAAATTATAAATTTGATCTTGCGCCAAAACTAAAAAAACAAAAGGTAGCAATAATTGGTGGTGGCCCCGCAGGTCTTTCTGCTGCATTTCAATTAAGAAAGATGGGTTATGCTTCAACTATATTTGAAGAGAGAGAAGATTTGGGCGGTATGATGAGATATGGTATTCCCAACTATAGAACACCCAGAGATATTCTTGACAAAGAAATTAACAGAATACTTGAACTAGGGGATATAGAAGTAGTTTTAAATAAAAGGGTAGGCAAAGATATNCCTTTAGATGAAGTTGAGAAATCACATGANGCTGTTTTATGGACAATAGGATGTTGGAACGGTAAACCGTTACCCATAGAAGGAAGNGATGCTGAAAATTGTCTTAGCGGNGTAGCCTTTCTTGAAGCATTTTGTCAAGGTCGTTTAAAAGTAGGTTCTAAAAAAGTTGTCTGTGTTGGAGGCGGTGATACCTCTATAGATGTGGTTTCTGTTGCAAGAAGACTAGGTCATGTTTCAACAATGAATCCTCAAGAAAAACCAGAAGCTATAGTCCATGGATATGTAGCACAAGATGTTTCAGAGTCTGCAGTTAAAGAGGGAGCAGAAGTTACCTTAACATCACTATTCCAAAAAGAGGAAATGACAGCTGCACAACAAGAAGTAAATGATGCTATCCATGAAGGAGTTACGATTATTAATGGAGTCATTCCTGTCAGAATTGAAAAAGATGAAAATAATCGCGCTATAGCAATAATTATTGCTGATTCTAAATTTGAAGATAATCAACCAGTTCCTGTTGAGGGTACTGAGAAAAGAATTGAGGCTGATTTAATAATTTCTGCTATTGGCCAGGCTCCAGATATCGAAGGTTTGGAAGATTTTGGAAATGAACACGGCTTTTTTGATGTTGATGATTTTTATAGACACAAAACAAAAGAAGGACATTTTGTTGCTGGCGATATTATTAAACCTCATCTTTTAACAACAGCCATTGGACAAGGTTCTATAGCTTCGCAATCTATTCAAAGTTATTTTGAAAACCAAGATTTTAAAAAAAGACCTAAGGTTGATGTTCATCATTTTAATTTACTTGACAAGCTAAGAGAAACAGATTTATCTCCACAAACATATGAAGCTCCAATTGCTGAACCAGATAAACTTCGTGGAACAGATAATAGTGATGCGGTTGTTCATAATTATGAAGATAGGTCTAGCCAAGAGGTAATTCAATCAGATGAATTATTCTTAGGACATTTCCCCCATGAAGCTAGAGTTAAAAGAGGGGAGGCTGTCCCATCAGGCGATGATGTAATTGATCATTTTGAAGATAGAATTATTGGCTTGACTGAAGAAGATGCGATTAAAGAAGCATCAAGATGTATGAGTTGCGGGATGTGTTTTGAATGTGATAATTGTGTTATATATTGTCCTCAAGATGCTGTTTTTCGTGTTAAAAAAGACTCTTCAACGATGGGAAGATATGTTGATACTGATTATGATAAATGCATAGGTTGTCATATTTGTGCAGATGTCTGCCCAACAGGCTATATAAAAATGGGTTTAGGTGAATAAAGCATCAAGCTAATTAAAATCGGGGAGAGAGTTAAGTGTACCAATTCACAATAAGATTGGTTGTAATTATTACCATCATTGCATCTCCCAATACATTCTCACATAGTGATAATCCTCATAATATCCCAGAAGGAAAATCTAAAGCTGATTTTTTAGAACAATGCGTTGAAGCAACAGATATTATGAGAAAAAAGCATTTTAATTTTTTATATCATCAAAGAGATAAAACTGTTATTAAGGGTATAAGAACCAAAAAACATAGTCTTGCAAATTGCGTAGATTGTCATGTTGCTCATAACCAACAAGGTGAACCCATACCAGTAAATTCGGAAGGTCAATTTTGCCAAGTTTGTCATATAAAAACTGCTACCAATATTGATTGTTTCTCATGCCATGCTACTGTACCTAGAGACAGAATGTCTAAGAATATTTTAAAAGATAATTTAAATAAAGCATCTGATTTACAAAATAAAACTGATAAACTTTTATATTATTACCAAATAACTCTCAATGAAAAATAAACATACAATTTCAAGACGTAACTTTTTAGTTAAATCGATTACCGCATTATCTGCTATTTATGTTGTACCGGATATCTTTAGTAATGTTTCTGCAGCCAAGCCTCCAAACATCGAGGTAAGCTCAAAAACACGCTGGGGAATGAGCATTGATGTTGATAAATGTGTAGATGGCTGTACATCTTGTATAGATGCATGTGCTGACGAGAATGGTCTTTATGGTTTTGATAGACCAGAAACAGATTCACAGTGGATAAGGAAATTAACCCTAAAAGACATAAAGACAGAAAAAATAACAGTTTTGCCTATGCTGTGTCAGCATTGCGAAAACCCTCCATGTTGTGATGTTTGCCCAACAGGTGCATCTTTTAGGAGGGAAGACGGGATAGTTATGGTTAATCAACACACATGCATAGGATGTAGATATTGCATGATGGCTTGCCCATTTAAAGCTAGATCATTTGTTCATGAAAATTTAACTAAACAATTAACTAATTCTCCACGAGGCAAAGGATGTGTAGAGAGCTGTAATTTTTGTGCTAATAAAATTGACAATGGTTCAGATAGCACTGCGTGTGAAGAAGCTTGTATGAAGGAGGGTCATAATGCAATTTCATTTGGTGACCTAAATAATCCAAAAAGCAGAGTTAATATCGCTATATCAAAAAAACCAAATAGAAGATTAAGGGCTGACTTGAAGCTTAAGCAAACAGTTACATATTCTGGTTTTTGATAATCATGGATAAGATTACTTTTACAAAATTTATTATCAAACCAAAATTGTTCTGGTTCATTTTTGGCCTTTTGGGTTTTTTAGTGTTAATAGGATTTGCTAGTTCCCATCATATGGAAAATGAGGGTCATTATGTTACGGGAATGACAAATCAAATAGTGTGGGGGTTGCCACATATTTTTGCTGTACTTTTAATTATTATATCTTCCGGCGTCTTAAATATTGCTTCTATCTCATCAGTTTTTAATAAAGAACTTTATA
>PCCF01000005.1 GCA_002731945.1 Rhodobiaceae bacterium
ATCATCACATTCAACTGTTACCAATGGTTCCCCTGTTGGAATTAATTTTCTTTTTCCATTCTTATACTCGGCTTTGACTTTCTCAAAAACCACTCCCTTTAATTTTTCCTTTTTAATAAGGAACTTCTTAGGGACATGGTTTTCATAAATCGGGATATTCTCCATCTCTGCTTCTTCGACTTCCCAATCAGATGCCTTCATCTCAACCTTTGGCGATCTGACATAAACGGAAACTTTTTTTCCTCCAAGACGTATTGCTGTTCTACAACAATCCATAGCAGTATTTCCTCCACCAAGGACCACTACCTTCTTGCCGATCTTATTTATATGTTCAAATGCTACAGACGTTAAAAAATCTATTCCTATATGAATATTTTTATCAGCTTCTTTTCTACCAGGAATCTTGAGATCTTTTCCTCTTGGTGCCCCAGTACCAACAAATATTGCATCGTGCTTTTTCTTAAGAAACTCTTCAAAGCTTTTTACCTCGAAATTGTACTCAACCTTAACGCCCATATTCAAGATCCTATTACATTCCTCATCAAGAACGTCTGTGGGTAAGCGGAAAGCAGGAATATTGGTTCTCATTAAACCGCCCGAAACATCATTTTTTTCATAGATGATACAATCGTAGCCCAAAGGAATTAAATCTCTTGCAACAACCAATGAGGCTGGTCCGGCTCCAAGCAGTGCTACTTTTTTTCCATTTAATTTTTTTGGTGCAGAAGGAATAAGATGTTCAACTTCATCTTTATAATCGGCAGCAACCCTCTTTAATCTACAAATTGCTACAGGTTCATCTTCTACTCTAACCCTCCTGCAGGCCGGCTCACAAGGTCTGTCACATGTTCGACCCAATATTCCAGGAAAAACATTTGATTCCCAATTAAGCATATAAGCATCGGTGTATCTTTCTGCTGCAATTAAACGAATATATTCTGGAACAGGTGTATGAGCAGGACAAGCCCATTGACAATCGACAACCTTGTGAAAATACTCAGGATTAGATATATCTGTAGGCTTCATTGGTTAGTATCTCTAACCCCATTCCACAAAAAAAATAATTCGAATCAAATTACTTTTCATTAATAAAACTAATAAGATTCACTATGCTTCTAGTCAATAAAATAACGAAAAATTGGGGCAGAAAATTGACAGTAAAAATTACCCTAACACTCTAGCAGTTTCAGACTCATACGCTTTCATGTCAAAATAATCACGCCAATTTGATATGAGACCATCCTCGAATTCCATTACGCCCATAACGAGAATATCCATCCATTGGCCATTAATTTCAAACCTATCAGTTCTTTCTGTAAGAACAACCCCTTCATCGTTCTCAGCAATTTGGTGTATGATCCATTCAATATTGGTGGTCATTTGCACAAAAGGTTCTAGATAAGCCCTTATATCTTCCCTGCCCTTAATGGGGTCCATTGGTATATTATGATAGAAACAATCGGGAGAGAGGACCTCAACTATCCCTTCTATATCTCTATTATTCCAAGAATTTATAAATCCTATTACTTTGTTTTTATTGCTCATTATTTACTCCAAAGATGTGTTTATGTTCATTTCTTAAAGATTTTTTCTGAACCTTTCCCATAGCATTTCTTGGCAAATCTTCCATCCAAATATATTTGCTAGGACATTTATAATTTGCCAAGGATTTTAACAATATTTCACTTATTGTGTCATCTTGAATCGTCTTAATTCCTTTATCACTAACCAAGATTGCAAGCACAGCTTCACCAAGATCACTTTGTGGACATCCTATCACCGCACTTTCTTTTATTCCTTCGATTTCATCAATTAAAAGTTCTATCTCTTTTGGATATATATTATATCCTCCCGATATAATCATATCGCTTGACCGGCCAAAAAGAGTTAATCGTCCATCATCATCTATTTTACCAATATCTCCTGTTGTAAAAAAACCATCCTCTGTAAATTCATCTTTCATCTTTTCCTCCATGCCCCAATAACCTTTAAATACATTAGGGCCTTTAACTTCAATTATTCCTGATTCTTTATTCTCCCTTATCTTAACATCGGGTAAAGGATACCCAACCGTCCCTTCGATTCTTTCTCCGTTTAAAGGATTTGACGTAATCATGCCTGTTTCTGACATTCCATAACGCTCCAATATTCTATGTTTTGTTCTTTCATAAAATTCTAAAAAAACCTTATCTGTTAAAGGTGCGGATCCAGAAATAAAGACTCTCATATTTTTACACACTTCTCTATTGAATTGATCGTTTGACAAGAGGCGAGAGTAAAAAGTAGGGACACCCATCATGACAGTCGAAAATTTTAAATAATTGACAATTTCACTGGGAGAGAATTTTTCAAAAAAGAATATTTTACACCCGCTCAAAAATGCGCAATGCATAGCTACAAAAAGTCCATGAACGTGATAAATTGGTAGAGCGTGCAATAAAACATCTTCATAAGTAAATTCCCATATTTTGTTTAAACTGATAGCGTTCGAAGATAGATTTTTATGGGAAATTATTGCACCTTTTGAACGTCCAGTTGTTCCTGAAGTAAAGATTATTGATGCAATATCATCCTCCTTTAAATCAACAATATCCAGGTTATTATCTTTATCAATTATTTGTCTAATCAAATTGTCTTCAGAACTATTGCCCATAGATATGCTTTTTAGTTCTTTGAGGTTTGATAGAAGAGCATCATGTTCTGTATATTTATCTGGGCTTAATACCAATAGGTCTGGTTTTGTGTTGTTAATAAAATAACTTATCTCATTTGAGGTATAGGCAGTATTCAAAGGAATATAAATTATTCCTGACTTCAGACATCCAAGATACAAGGCAATTGAAAATACAGATTTTTCAAGCTGAACCATTACCTTGCTGCCCTTCAGAATACCCAAGGAATCTAAAAAAGAACTAAAACGACCAGCAAGATCATTTATTTTTTGATAAGACCATTGTCTACCAGATATTTCTTCAATACAAATTTGATTTTTATGTATCAAAAATTTTTCATTCAATGTGTGATAAAAATTTTTATTCACTTCACTAACTCGACTACAACTATTTACTGATAGGGATGACCAAACCCTCACCTCTAGGATCTGTGCCCCCTATAAATCCTTTGTTCTTCTTCTTTATAATTTGTAAGCCACTAACCTTTGGGATAATGACTACCTTATGGCCTTTTTTTTCTAAAAATTGTTTATATCTAACAATGTCCGTACCGCTCTCTAATTCTGTATTTTCATCTTTCCGCATAAAATGAGGCAATGAAACCGTATCTTGTGGAGATAGATCCCAATCTATCATTGCCATTACTGATTTTGTAACATATCCAATTATGCTACTGCCGCCAGGAGAGCCCGTAAGAGCATAAATCTCACCTTCGGGATTGAAAATGATCGTCGGTGTCATTGAAGATCTTGGTCTTTTATTAGCTTCAACTCTATTTGCTACGAAAAGTCCATTTCTTTTTGGAATAAGAGAAAAATCGGTTAACTCATTATTTAACATAAATCCTCCAGCCATAAGATGGCTGCCAAAAGGTCCTTCTATTGTAGATGTTAGAGATATTGAGTTACCAAAATTATCAACAATAACAAGATGGCTTGTAGATGGTCTCGAGATATCAACGTTTTTAGAAAATTTTGTGTGTCCCTTTGGCTTTCCTGGTTTACGATCCCTTAAGGATGTTTCTTTCTTTATAAGTTTTGATCTTTCCGAAATATAATCTTCATTTAACATACCATTTACTGGGACATCAACAAAATCAGGGTCAGCAATATAATAATCCCTATCGGCATAAGCAAGACTTCCTGCCTCAGAAAAAAGATGTATAAAATTAGGGGAGTTTGGATGCTCAGATTCAATATCAAAACGCTCAAGCATTTTTAACATCATTAACATTGTTATGCCCCCCGAAGTTGGTGGAGGCATACTGCAGACCTTATATTTTCTGTAAAGATCACAAATAGGGTCTCTCCAAACAGTGGTATAATTTGCAAAATCTTCAAGAGTAATTAACCCAGGACTAACGGGAGAATTGTTAACCGCACTTATAATAAGATTTGCAGTTTTACCTGAATAGAACTCCTCTGGGCCAAATTCAGCTATCCTTTTTAAGGTCTTAACATATTCCGCATTAGTTAAAATTGTTCCAATGGGAAGAGGGGTGAGTTCTCCATTTCCGTTCTCTCTATAAAAATGCGAAGCAGCTGGTTCAATTTTTTTTAGATCCGGCATAAAAGAAAGAGTTCTGTGAAGGGCGGGAGATAATTCAAAACCTTCCTCTGCAAGTCGTATGGGATATTCAAGTAAAACGGACCATTCTAATTTGCCGAATTTCTTATGAGCTTGTTCTAAAAAACGCATCATTCCAGGGACTCCTACAGAAAGTCCTCCAACAACTGCATCAGGGTAAAATTTCTTAGGTCGTCCATCTTTGTTTAAGAATAACAGCGGGGAGGCAGATGCAGGGGCCTTTTCTCTACCATCAAGTGCATATAATTTCTCTGAACTTTTATCCCAATAAAGCATAAAGGCTCCACCCCCTATTCCTGTCGACTGTGGTTGAGTTAAAGTTAAAACAAACTGGGCAGTGATTGCTGCATCCACAGCACTGCCTCCATTCCTTAGTATTTTAGCAGCGGCTTTCGAGGCATAAGGGTTTGATGTTACAACTATTGATTTCGAATGATCAGAAGCTTCCACAAAATTAAATAGAAACGACAGAATTAAAAATATTATTATTACAAAGTTTTTCATGTGCTTATCATTTTAAACAATAAATCATATACAATTATACAAGCTTTGTTTAGTTTCCAGTTATGTTTTATCCTGGTGCAAAGAATTTAATTACTGATGTGGATAACATTCTAGTTGGTAATGCGGAAGATAATTTTGTTGGAACAGGTACAACTGTTCTAATGGCCCCCGAAAACAGCATAGCTTCCGCAGACATTAGAGGTGGGGCACCAGGAACGAGAGGCGTTGGCGCCTTAAATCCCTACAACCTAGTAGATACTGTTGATGCAATAGTCTTATCTGGGGGCTCTACTTGGGGCTTAGAAGCTGCTAGCTCTTCAGCTAACTCAATAGGAAAAGATGGAAGAGGCTTCAGATCTTCTCCGGAAATTAAAAATGTGCCAATGGTACCTGCCGCTATATTATTTGATCTTAATAATGGTGGTAATAAAGATTGGGGTGACGAATCTCCCTATCAAAACTTGGGGATCAAAGCCACAGAAAATGCTTCGACAGATTTCAATCTTGGAAATACTGGTGCAGGATATGGCGCAAAAGCGGGTTCCTTAAAGGGTGGCTTGGGGAGTTCAAGTTTTGTATCAGATAAGGGTCTCCAAATTGGAGGACTATTTGCCGTTAATAGCTATGGATCGGTCGTAAATTCCCAAACGGGGCAATTTTGGGCTGCAACAGATGAAATTGATGAGGAATTTGGCAATAAAGGGGTGCCTTCTGGCCTGCCAGACGACATACTGTCTGGAAGTTCTACAAGTGGGTTATTAGCTAATAACAATACCACTATCGGTATAATTGCAACAAATGCTAAGCTGTCGCCTAAAGAGGCCAAACGAATTGCGATAATGGCTCACACAGGAATGTCCAGGGCTATTCGCCCCATTCATACGCCTGTAGATGGAGATATCATCTTTGTTGTAAGCACGAACAGCTATATAAAAGAAACAACATTCCAGGATATAAATATTCTTGGAGAATTAGGTGCAAGAGTGTGTTCACGTTCTATTTCAAGAGCTATATATGAAGCTGAAAGTTTGTTTGATATGATTTCCTGGAAAGAAAAATATAGCTAATTTTTAAATACTCACAATTGCCCTATAATAAAATTTGAGCGCCGGTAGCTCAGCTGGATAGAGCACCAGACTACGAATCTGGGGGTCGGGAGTTCGAATCTTCCCCGGCGCGCCATTGGAGTTTTTATGTTAGATTTCTTTATAATAATATTACTATTACTTTTAATCCTCTTGGGAGCATTAAACTTATATCTATCAAACAAAAACAGTTCTAAGCATAAATATGAAGAAGTTTTAGAAAAACAGGAAAACTCCCTTATAAATCTCAATAATGATATACAAAGCTTTAAAGAGCCGTTAAGCAGATTAAGAAATTTTTTATCCGGTGGCACTCAAGCGGGTTCGTTTGGAGAATGGAACCTTGAATCAATAATTAAAGATATCTTCTCCGAGAATCAGTACGTAAAAAATATCGAAATCATTCCCAAATCTGGACAGAGAGTTGAATTCGCTATCAGACTACAGGATGGTTTGCTAATGCCAATAGATGCTAAATTTCCTTCAGGTCTTTATGACACTTACTTGGAGGCAACGGAAAGCATGGATGTAGAGCGGGTAAGAAAAAGTAAACAGCAAATAGAGAGGCATATTAAAAATGAGGCAAAGTCAATTTCCGAAAAATATACGCAAGAAGGAATAACCACGGATCACGCAATAATGTATTTGCCTAGCGAGAGCCTTTTTCAGCTCATAATGTCCTTAAATATTAAGGAAGAAATTTTTAGGGATTTTAAAATTCTTATGTTGGGTCCAAATTCCCTTGCTGCATACATCATAAGTATTCATATGGGATTCAGAACCTTGGCCTTGAATGAAAGAACAACCGAGATAATTAAAGAGTTTGGACAACTAAAAAAAGAGTTTGAAAAATTTAGCAATTCCACAGATGAGTTAAGAAAAAAAGCCGACTCGATGATAAAAACTATAGATGCACATGAGATCAGAGAAAAACAGATGTCTAGATCAATAGAGAGAATGGAAAGATTAGATGAAGATAATGATTAATATATGTTTTGAGCAATTTGACTTAACCTATTCTTAGTCTTATAAAACTCCACTATAATTACCTAATAGGAGAAAATCATGAAAAGGACATTCCAACCTAGCAATCCGGTTAGAAAAAGACGTCATGGTTTTAGATCAAGACAAGCAACAGTTGGTGGTCGTCGAATTTTAGCTAACAGAAGAGCTAAAGGACGTAAGTCATTATCTGCATAAATTAATTATGTCATCATTGATAAAACAAAAGAATTCTTTGGATAAGCAACAAAGAATCGAGAGAGTTGTTAAACGTTCAGATTTTATAAGAGCTTCAAAAACAAAACCCATTATATCTCGAGGCATAATCTTACAAATCTTTAAAAGGGATAATGAAGGAAATCCGAGATATGGCATTACAGTAACCAAAAAGATTGGGAACGCGATTATAAGGAATAGAATCAAAAGAAGATTACGCCATGCAATAAAACAATTACTTCCAAAATACGGAAAAAGTGGCTACGACTATATCCTTATTGCAACAAACGAATTTCACAATTTAACCTGGAAGAATATCTTGGAAGAAATTGTAAATGCTTTAGAGGGAATTTCAGAATGAATGATGCTCCAAGATATTTATTTGCCATGGTTCTTGCCATGGTAGTTCTATTTGGTTGGCAAATTATTTTCCCGCCAGAAAGCTCAAATACTGTAGACGTATCTTCTGCGTTAGATGAAAACGTCTCTATTCAGAATTACCAAAAAGATGAAGTCATCTCCAATACTTCTGTCGAGTGCTATGGGGATAGGGTTCCGATAAATTCTGATAGAGTTACAGGATCTATAAATTTATGTGGGGCAAAAATAGATGAGATATATCTGAAAAATTTTAGAACCTCTACAAAGGATAATTCTGATTTCGTTAAATTTTTCCAATCAAATCAAGATGAAAACCCCTATTGGACGGAAAGTGGCTGGATTGCACCAAGAGGGGCTGAATTTAATNTGCCAGATTCAAACACTCTTTGGTCTGTTGAATCGGGTCAAATCCTGACACAATATGACTCTGTAACGCTCGTNTGGGATAATGGAATNGGCTTAATTTTNAGACAAATAATATCNCTTGATGAAAATTACCTTTTTTCNATAAATCANGAAATAACNAATAATTCTNTAAGNTCCATAACNCTTTNCCCCTANCAGCAATTGTCNAGAAAAAACATNCCANAAGGACNAACACTAGGCTTATTACATGAAGGNCCAACCGGTTGGTTTGATGATAAACTAGAAGAAGTTGATTANGATGATATTGAAGATGAAGTTTATAGAAAAGAATTTGTTAGTGGGTGGTTAGGTATAAGAGATAAATACTGGGCCTCCGCATTAAGCTCAAATGATACGGATAGAAAGCAAGCCAACTTCAAAGTTTCTAAATCAGGAGATGATGATTATTATCGAGTGGGTTTCACTGGTGATGCGATTACAACCAGTCCCGGAGGGAAATTAGTGTCTAATGGTATGGTCTTCATTGGCGCTAAGGAAGTAAATATTATAGAAAAATATGCGGAAGATAAAATCCTTCCAAGACTTGATTTAATCATAGATTGGGGATGGTTTTATTTTTTAGCAAAACCTCTTTTTTATGTTCTAGATTTTCTCTATTCTTATTCGGGCAATTTTGGTGTCGCTATCCTTCTTTTAACAGTTCTGATTAAAACAGTCTTCTTTCCAGTAGTGAATAGAAGTTATGTTCAGATGGCAAAAATGAGAAAGGTACAGCCTGAAATAACCAAATTAAGAGAAATATATGGTGATGATAGGCAGAGGATGGCTCAAGAAATGCAATCCCTCTATAAGAAAGAAGAACTTAAACCTTTATCAGGCTGCTTACCGGTTTTAATTCAGATACCAGTATTTTTTGCACTTTATAATGTCCTTCTCGTTACTATAGAGATGAGACATGCCCCATTTTTTGGGTGGATAAGGGATTTATCTGCTCCCGATCCCATTTCTCTATTCAATGGGTTTGGCTTGATTAACTGGGAACCACCACAATTTCTTATGATTGGTTTATTTCATTTACTTTTTGGATTAACTTTTTTCTTACAAACTAAACTTAATCCCACACCTGCAGACCCAATACAAAAAACTTTGTTTACTTGGATGCCTGTTTTTATGATTTTTATAGCGGCAAACTTTCCTGTAGGTCTTGTTATATATTGGGCTTGGAATGGACTCTTATCGATACTTCAACAAATGTATATCATGAAGCGCCAAGGAACAGAAATCGCCCTTTTTACAAATATCAATAAAAATAGTGATAAAAATGAGTAAATATGATGAAAACTCAAAAAATAAAAGTAATAGGAGATAATCCTGGGGAATGGCTTTTTAATCAAAAGATTAATTTTGAATTAGGTGTATCATCAGTAGAAAAATTACCTGAAAATGAAATACCTGAAATTGCTTTTTTTGGAAGATCAAATGTGGGTAAATCTAGCTTGTTAAACGCAATTACAAAAAAATCTAAACTAGCTTACACGTCAAAAAACCCTGGTAGAACACAAGAATTAAACTATTTTTCTATATCCAGCGATGAAACTATCTTGAACATAGTCGATATGCCTGGATATGGCTTCGCTAAAGCATCGAAGGATAAGATTAGAAAATGGAATAATTTATCTAAATATTATTTAAAAAACAGGAAAAATCTAAGGAGAGTTTTTTTACTAATCGATTCTCGAAGAAATATTAAACCGGTAGATGAAGAAGTTATGAATGTTATGGATGAATTTGCGATTTCCTATCAAATCGTTTTGACTAAAATTGATAAAACCAAAGATGTTGATAATCAAATCAAAATAGTATTAAACAAAGTGAAAAAAAGAAGGGCAATATATCCTAATGTCATAGCCACCTCATCAAGGGAGAAACTGGGAATAGAAGATGTTAAGTCGCAAATTGCTTCTCTAATAGAATAAATCGAATGTAAGAAGAGTAACTTATGGAAAACACAAAAACAAATCCAACCAAAGCAAGTGAATGGTTAAATAATGCTGATATACTTACCGAAGCGCTTCCTTTCATGCAAAAATATGCGGGTTTAACGATTGTTATAAAGTATGGTGGTAACGCAATGTCAGAATCATCGTCTATTCAATCCTTTTGTGAGGATGTTGCTTTACTGAAACAAAGCGGTTTACATCCTGTTATAGTTCATGGTGGAGGTCCTCAAATAGGACTAATGCTTGAAAAAATGGGCATTGAAACAAGATTTGAGGGAGGTATGAGAATAACAGATAAAAAAACCCTCGAAGTTGTTGAATTGGTGTTATGCAATAAAGTTAATAAAGAAATAGTAACCAAAATAAATAAGGCTGGTGGAAAAGCAGTAGGGATTTCAGGTAAAGATTCATCAATGATAATTGCTAAAAAATATAAATGGGAAAATGGAGAAAGCGATTCCAAAGAAACAAAAGATATTGACCTTGGCTTTGTCGGTATTCCAATATCCATAAACAGTGAAATGATTAATGATCTAATTGAAAATGATTTTGTTCCTGTTATTGCCCCCCTGGGAATTAGCGAGGAAGGTATTACCTACAATATAAATGCCGATACCGCCGCAGGAGCAATTGCGGAATCTCTCAAAGCAAAAAGACTACTAATATTAACCGACGTTCAAGGAGTCTTAAATTCAGAAAATAATTTGATAGAAGAAATAGAAAAAAAAGAAGTAGAGTCTATGATAAAAGTGGGTGTTATTTCAGGTGGAATGATACCTAAACTAAACACATGCATTCATGCGCTTAAAAAGGGCGTAGGAGCTGCAGTAATTGTTGATGGACGAAATAAACATGCGGTTTTACTTGAATTGTTTACTGAACATGGATCAGGAACGCTTATTAGATAATTTATGTTATGGATTTTTCTAATATAATAACTTGGGTTTTTGATTTGGATAATACCATTTACTCTCCCCAAAAAGATATCTTCGGACAAATTGACAAGAGAATGACTAAATTTATTACCGGCAGGTTAAAAGTTAATGAATATGATGCTTTTAAAATCCAAAAGAAATATTTCATAAAATATGGCACTACATTGGCCGGCCTAATGAAAGAAGATAAAATTCAACCAAAAGATTTTCTTGATTTTGTCCACGATATTGACCTTAGTTGCCTATCAGCAGACACTGAATTGTCATCTGCAATAAAACAACTTAAGGGAAAGAAAATAATTTTTACCAACGGATCTAAGACTCATGCAGAAAAAGTTATCTCAAGATTAGGACTAAATAATGTTTTTGATGAAATTTTTGATATTGAAGACAGCAAATTTATCCCTAAACCCCAAATTCAAGCATACCTAACCTTTTTAAAAAAATTAAAGCTAGATCCAAAAAAAGCAATAATGTTTGAAGATATGTCGAGAAACTTGGTTCCTGCTAAAAAACTAGGCATGACAACTGTTTTGATAAAGAGAGAAATGCCCATAAAAGAGAAAAAGTATCATTTTAAGGAATTTGAAGATTTATGGAAAAATAACAATGAAGCGGATTATATTGTTGATGACCTAGTAAAATTTTTCAATAAATATTATAAGGATAACAAAAAATAAAAATGAATTGGTAATGGAAATAGAAATTAATAATAGAATTGATGAAGCGTTCGAGAATATTAATGGTGTAGATTCTCATTCTGATGCAGCGATTGTTAGTGCAATCAATGAAGTCATTGGAGAATTGGACGCGGGATCAATAAGGGTCGCAAACAAAAACGGTGAAGATTGGATTGTCAACGAAACCGTAAAGAAAGCAATTCTATTATATTTTCGTGTGAATGATATGAAACTAATACCTGGATCTCCAGGAAATTCAAATTGGTGGGATAAGATTGATTCTAAATTTCTTAATTGGAAAGAAGAAGAATTTCAAGAATCAGGGTTTCGAGCTGTTCCAGGTTCTATTGTTAGATTCGGTTCATTTATTGGAAAAGGGTGTGTTTTAATGCCAAGTTTTGTAAATATTGGAGCTTACGTAGATAACTCAACTATGGTTGATACATGGGCCACAATAGGATCATGCGCACAAATCGGAAAAAACTGTCACATTTCTGGAGGCACTGGAATTGGAGGAGTCTTAGAACCACTTCAAGCAAAACCAGTTATAATAGAGGATAATTGTTTTATTGGAGCTCGCTCTGAAGTAGCTGAGGGAGTAATAGTAAGAGAAGGATCAGTAATCTCTATGGGCGTATTTATTACCTCATCTACACCTATTTATGATAGGGAGAAAGATGAGACTATTTTTGGCGAAGTCCCTCCATATTCCGTTATAGTCCCAGGATCAATGCCTTCGAAAAACAACGATTCTGCAGCCTCGTTAAATTGTGCCGTTATAGTAAAAACGGTTGATGAGAAGACAAGATCAAAGACCTCCATTAATGAGTTATTAAGGGATTAGTATGTTATACGACCCATTAACACTGACTGAGGCATTAATTAAATGTCGCTCAGTAACTCCAGAAAATGATGGAGCAATTGAATTAGTTTCTCAATGGTTAGGGGATTTAAACTTCGAATGCAAAATCCTAGAATTTGAGGAAGAAGATTCCTCTGTAGTAAAAAATCTTTGGGGACAATTAGGCTCACAAGGACCTACCCTCTGTTTTGCAGGTCATACAGATGTTGTGCCTGTAGGAGACGAGTCTGTTTGGGAATTTGATCCCTTCGAAGGGAAAAATACTGGAGAAAGAATTTTCGGCCGCGGAGTAGCGGATATGAAAGGATCCATCGCATCTTTCATCTCAGCAACAAGTCGCTTCTTGGAAAATAATATTAATTTTAAAGGATCTATAGCCTTCATTATAACTGGAGATGAAGAGGGACCTGCAATTAATGGTACTAAGAAAATTCTTTCCTGGATGAAAGATAATAATCTTGGTTTTGATGACTGCTTAGTTGGGGAACCGACCAATCCTAATAAATTGGGAGAAATGATAAAAATTGGAAGAAGAGGAAGTGTAAATGTAAATTTAACAGTAGAGGGTACTGAAGGACATGTNGCTTACCCTCATTTAGCAGANAANCCTATTCCAAAACTTTTAAGATTGTTACAGGNANTAACAAGTGANCCTCTTGATCAAGGNAACGAACATTTNCCTGCTTCCAANCTTGAAATNACTTCGATCGATTCAAATAATAGNACAACCAATGTTATTCCGNCTTATATTCAGACNAAATTAAATATACGTTATAACGACNTATATACTAAAAATACCATTGAAAANGAGNTGGAGAAAAGGTTGGACTCCTTGGAAATTGAATACCAAATANAGTATGAACACTCAGGAGATTCATTCATTACTAAACACGGAGATTTTGTNAATAATTTATCTGAAATAGTGGAGAGACATTGTGAAATTAAACCGGAATTGTCAACAACGGGAGGAACTTCCGATGCAAGATTTATTAAAGATTATGGAAGAGTTGTTGAATTTGGGTTAGTGGGCGCCTCAATGCACAAAATAAATGAGAATTCACTTGTGAGTGATATAGAAAAATTAACAAATATATATTTAGATGTAATCAATAAATATTTTGATCAATAAAGTACTTTTAAGAAATATAATCCCTCAGCAGGGGCTAGTGGTCCACACAATTTTCGATCTCTCGCGTCCAATATATTTTTAATTTCTATAGGTTTCCATTTTTTTTCTCCTACCAATTTTAATGAACCGACAATTGATCTAACTTGATTATGTAAAAAAGATTGGGCTGTTAATTTAAAAGAAATTACATCCTTTTTCCGTTTTATTTGAATATCATCAAGAGTTCTAACAGGAGATTTTGCCTGACAATGCGTAGACCTAAAGGTTGTAAAATCATGTTTACCAATAAGATAATCTTTAGCTTCATCCATTAAATCCACTTCTAAGCCCTTTCCAATCCTCCAATATCGACCTCTATCAATAGTTAATGGTTGTCTCCGATTAATTATTCTATATTCATAGCTTCTGAGTCTAGCAGAAAAGCGAGCATGAAAGTTTTTATCAGCTCGCTCCGCTTTAATAATTGAAATAGCGTTGGGTCTTAGATAACTATTTAATGCGTCTCGAACTTCATCGGATACTGATTCTTTTTTTAAATCAAAATGTACAACTTGACCTAAAGCATGAACACCTGAATCGGTTCTTCCTGCCGAAAAGGTTTTAATATCCTCCTTAGAATAATTTTTAATTGCCTTTTCTAAATTATCCTGAATGCCAGAACCATCTTTTTGGCTTTGCCAACCATTAAATTGGCTTCCCTCATATTCTATTATGATCTTCCAACGTTGCATCTAGTCAAACATCTTGTTGCCAACTTTAACTTCGTAACCTTTGAGAAACTCTTCTATTGGCATCACTTTCTTTCCTTCCTGCTGAATCTTGATAATCCGGAGTGATTTCTTTCCACAACCTATTACTAGTTTATCTAAGACTATGCCTTTGTTTCCTTCTGTCTCCTCAACTGTGGCTTTGAGGATTTTTAATCTTTTACCGTCATTGGTAAGGGTCCACGCGCCGGGCATAGGACTCATCGCATTGATTTGAGATTTTATTGATTCAGCATCAAGGCTCCAATTAATTTTCGCTTCGCTTTTTTGAATCTTATCTGCATAGACTGCTGCATTTCCTGATTGCTCTTTAGGTTTAATTTTTCCAGTCGTGTATTCTTCCAGTACTTGTAAAATTGATTCCGACGCCATGTTAGAGAGTCGATCATGAACTAAACCATAATCATCATTAACTCTAATCTCTGTTTTTATTATTTTAAGGACTGGGCCGGAGTCTAAACCTTCTTCCATTAGCATATAAGAAATACCCGTTTCTTCATCTCCTTCCATAATTGCGCGCTGTATGGGTGCGGCTCCCCTCCATCTAGGTAAAATAGAAGCATGAATGTTTAAACAACCATATTTTGGCAATGATAGGATTTCGGATGGTAATATTAAGCCATAAGCCACAACAATAATTATATCTAAATCACAAGACTGCAAAAAAATAAATTCGCTATCATCAGAAATAATCTTTGGTGTACGAATATTAATTCCACGATCATTAGAAACTTTATGTATATGTGAAAACTGTTCCCTTAAACCTCTACCTGAAGGTTTTGCGGGTTGCGTATAGACACACTTTAAATCATGTGGGCTTTCTATGAGCGTAGTGAGAGTTGGAATGGAAAATGCAGGAGTTCCCATAAAAACAATATTGAGACAATTACTAACTTTTTTTATCATTATGATATTTTGCCAAACGATCTTCTTTTACAGGATTTTTCTGGAATTTTATTGATTTTTTAATAGATATACCCTTTTTTAATCGCGAAAGGTGATCAACAAAGACAATGCCTTCTAAATGATCCATCTCATGCTGGATTACTGTCGCCATTAAGCCAGAGTAATTTTTTTCGCATTCTTTTCCGTCTCTATTCAAATACTTCACGGAACATTTATCTGGTCTTTCAATCTCTTCCCAAACACCGGGTACAGAAAGACAACCTTCCTCAAATGAGGCAATTGTTTTTGATGGCTTCATTATTTCTGGATTAATAAAACAATGAGGCTCGTTTCTTTCTTCGGAGACGTCAATAACTATCATTCTCTTGGGAATACCTATTTGGATTGCTGCCAAACCAATTCCTGGGGCCGCATACATTGTTTCAAGCATATCACCCAGTGTAGAACGAATTTCCTCATCAACTACCTCAACTGAGGATGAAATTTTTTTTAAAATTGAACTTGGAACAGTTATAATTTCTTTTATAGCCATATTTCTTGATAAACTGAGTAATAAAAGATCGCAAGTAAGATTATATAGAATTTATTGCTAAAAGGGCTGTCTAGATTCTAAAGCCTCCATGAGCGTCCCATCATCCATATAATCTAATTCACCTCCAACTGGAACACCTCTTGCTAGTCTAGATATCTTAACATTACATTCGGAGAGTTGATCGGTTATATAATAAGCGGTTGTCTGCCCATCAATAGTGGCATTCATAGCCAATACAACTTCTTTGGTAGAGTCTTTATCGGCTCTTTCAATTAGTTGATTTATTCCTAGGTCATCTGGTCCCACCCCATCAATTGCCGAAAGAGATCCGCCAAGAACGTGGTACAACCCCTTATGAACAGCAGCTCTCTCTAGAGCCCAAAGATCACCAACTTCTTCTATGACTACTATTATTGATTGGTCTCTTCTGTTATCTTCACACAAATTGCATGGTGAAACAGTATCAATGTTGCCACAAATCTCACATTTTTTTATTTGATCAGCGGTTTCAACAAGAGCTTTAGCAAGAGGTCTCATAAGAGAATCAGGTTTCTTTAAAAGATTTAAAGCTATCCTTCTAGCAGATCTTGGCCCAATACCAGGCAATCTTGCTAAAAGCTCTATTAAATTATCTATCTTACTCGGTTTCATTACTTTCGCTCTTAGAGTCTTCCATATTGTTAAATGATTTTACTTCTGTCTCAGGAAAATGTTCCATAATCTTTTTTACGCGTGGATCACTGTTAATTTTACTCATAATTTTATCATCACGAATATCTTTTTCTTCTTCTATACTTTTTTGAGAAGTTTTTGCGTCAAGATTTTTTTTTTCTGATATTTCATCATCGTCAAGGGACTTTATGATTTCATCTGGCGTTGGAAGGTTTGATATATAGGCCATTCTAATAGCTACCATCTCTAGGGCAGATGAAGGTTTAAAAGAACTTTTTACCTCCTGATCTGCTTTTAAAATCATTTGCCATAACCTAGTAAGCCTCTTAACATCTGTCTTTTCCTTCAGTTCCTTTATTCTTGCCATATTCTCAGGACCCAAAAATAAGTTATCGTTGTCATCGTTGGTTACCTTTAATCTGGTCATTTCATGAATAATTTCTCCTAGACTTAAGATAATGACAGACGGTTCCGCACCAAGCTCAATCTGATCCTTTATTTCCCACAAAGCTTTGTCAATTTCACCGGTAGAAATAAAATTATATAAATCAATTATTCTTGCATGATCTGATAAACCCAGCATATCCCTAACAGAACTCACATCAAAATCTTCATTGCCTGTAGATAGAGTTATTGCCTGATCAAGTAATGAAAGTCCGTCTCTTGCGGAACCCTCTGCCGCTCTTCCTATTAATTTTAGAGATCCTTCGTTAATTTTAGCGCCTTCATCCTCAGTTACTTTTGATAATAACTTCAGCATTAACTCCTCATTTAATTGGCGAAGGTCAAATCTTTGACATCTTGAAAGGATTGTAAGTGGAACTTTATGAACTTCCGTGGTCGCAAAAATAAATTTCACATGCTCAGGAGGCTCCTCCAATGTTTTTAGTAAGCCATTAAAAGCAGATTTGGATAACATGTGAACTTCATCAATAATATAAATTTTATATCTTGCTGACGAAGTTGAATAATTAATAGAATCTAATATTTCTCGTATATCTGCTATGCCTGTTCTCGAAGCAGCGTCCATTTCCATTACATCAATATGCCTGGATTCCATTATCTCTTGGCAATGATCACCGGATTCAGAAAAATCTATCGTTGGTTCATCAACTTCCGAAGATTTATAATTAAGCGATCTAGCCAGTAATCTTGCGGTTGTAGTCTTACCCACTCCCCTTACACCTGTTAACATAAATGCATGTGCAATTCTTCCAGATGAAAATGCATTTCTTAAAATTTGAACCATTGTTTCTTGTCCGAGCAAATCCTCAAATTTTTGCGGCCTATATTTTCTAGCTAAAACTTTGTATTGACCTCCTTTGGCTTTTAACCCATTAGGCGAAAGATTTTCAGGATTTTTCTTGGGACTTTTTTCTGAACCCAAAAAAGTATCTTGATTATTATCCTCTACTGTTGGAGAAAAAACCTCCCCCCCATTGATATCTTCATTTGATTGATCCAAAATGACCTCGCATAAATAAAATATTAAATATATATTGAAGCTTTAATCAATCCTAAAGTGTTATTTAATTTAGAGACATTGATTAAATTGAATAAATTTGTAACCTAAATAGGCTAGGAGCTATAGTGAAAGTTTACCCAAATATCTTTTCTAATAACCCACTCGACAGAGTTTCAGACTTGCGCTCTGACCCACAATGGGTTTCAGACACTATGTCAAAAGATCACGCAATGGTAACTCCCTTTTGGAAAGGAAAGCCTTTTGTATCGAAAATTAGAAATCTTACATCTGGAAATAATGATGCTAATCAATCAAG
>PCCF01000006.1 GCA_002731945.1 Rhodobiaceae bacterium
ATTAGAAAGCTTTCAAAAGCAATAAATGAAAATTCAGGAAATATAAACGTAATCTATTATCCCGATAGTCACCATGCCTTTGATTCGATAGAACCAATTAATTATGTTGCAAACGCCATAACTGCTGGGGAAAGACATTCTTTTATAGATAAGGAAGGGAATTTGTATTTTGAAAATAGCGAAGGAAAACGTTTTTTATTAAATGAACCAAACGAAAGAATATCTCTTTTTCAAGAATCAAAAAATATTAAAGGTGCGCATCTCGGCGTCAATTGGGATACTCGAGAAAAAAGTATGGAAGACGCAGTTAATTTTCTATTAGATAATCTATAGAAATACTTATCTACGTATAAATTTTTATTAAGAAGTTTTTAAAGACGTTTGTTAGGAATTAATTGATGGAAGAATGGTGGCGTGGCGGAGTAATTTACCAGATTTATCCGCGTTCATTTCAAGATACTAATAGTGATGGTATAGGCGATTTAAAAGGAATTACCAAAAGACTTGAATATATAGCTGAATTAGGCGTTGATGCAGTTTGGATTTCTCCCATCTTTTCCTCACCAATGAAAGATATGGGTTATGACGTTTCAGATTATAAAAACATTGACCCTATATTTGGCACCTTAGAGGATTTTGACGAACTTGTTGATCGCGCTCATTCTCTAGATCTCAAGGTTATGATTGACCAGGTTTTGTCTCATAGTTCGGATCAGCATCCTTTTTTTTTAGAGAGTAGAGAAGGAAAAAATAATCCGAAATCCGACTGGTATGTGTGGTCTGACCCCCTTTCTAATGGTTCTGCTCCTAACAATTGGCTGTCAATTTTTGAAGGGGTAGCATGGGAGTGGGAAGCCAGACGAAAGCAATACTATTTGCATAATTTTCTGGTTTGCCAACCAGATTTCAATTTTCATAATAAAGAGGTTCAAGATTGGTTGTTATCAACAGTGCGTTTTTGGCTTGATAGAGGTGTAGATGGTTTTCGATTGGATACAGTCAATTATTACTTCCACGACAAAAAGTTGAGAGATAATCCTGCTCGTTTACAATCTGTTGAGAGCGTTCTTGTTAATCCCTATTATATGCAAGAACATATTCATTCTATAAGCCAGCCTGAAAATATTACTTTCATCGAAAATCTTCGAGTATTAGTAGATCAGTATGAGGATTGTGCGTTAATAGGAGAAATAAGCAATATTGACCTTATGGCAGAATACACAAAAGGAAATAAGCGATTACAACTTGCATACAGCTTTGAGTTGCTCGGAACAGAATTTTCATCGAAACATATTAAAGATGTTATTGAGTACTTCTTTGAAATTTCTCCAAATGGAAATCCCTGTTGGTCGTTTTCTAATCATGATGTTATTCGCCATCTAAGCAGATGGAGCGAAGAACAAGATTCCTTAACAGGTTTTGCAAAACTAACAGCAGCAATATTATTAAGCTTAGAGGGCACTATTTGTCTTTTTCAGGGCGAAGAATTAGGTCAAACTGAATCTGATTTAGATTTCGAAGAATTAACAGATCCTCTTGGAAAACGTTTCTGGCCTGAAAATAAAGGCAGAGACGGGTGTCGTACGCCAATGGTTTGGAATTCCGAAAAAGAATATGCAGGTTTTTCTGATGTTAAACCTTGGCTTCCGGTTAAAGATTCACAGTTAAAAAGAGCTTCTTACCAGCAACTCAGTGACCCTGAATCTGTTTTGTCCTTTTACAAATTAATGCTGAGTTTCAGGAAAAATAATAAAGAATTGCGTAATGGAAAGACTACTTTTATTGATATTCATGAACAAATTTTAGCCTTTTCCCGAAAATTTGATGAGAAGATAATTCTGTGTGTTTTTAATTTAGCAAAAGATAGTATCAAACTAAAAGCCGAAGGAGTTGAATGCGCTAACAGTCAAATTACTTGTGGAGTAAAATTTTCAAATAATTTATTAAAATTCGAACCTAATGGTTTTATTTTTTTAAGAGCAAATTCTGGAAACACCATCTTTAAGGTCGTAAATTAATAAAGAAGTAATTGTTTTATAATTTAATCTTAATTTTCTTAAACTCTTAAAAGCTTTTATCTTTTGTGTATTATAGATATTATTATAAGAGATGGAAACAAAATGAAACTTAGTGAATATGTAACTTACGACGCTTTAGGCTTATCAGATTTGATAAAAAAAGGTGAAATCACCTCAGAAGAGCTTGCAAGTTTAGCTTTGGAGGGAGTAAATAAAGTTAATGACCAATTGAATGCTATAGTTTCTCTCTTTGATCAACCATACAAAGAGAAAGCAAAAGGCGATGCTCAGTTTAATGGTGTTCCTTTTTTTATAAAGGACATAGGTGCCTCTATTGCCGGAATACCTCAAGAAAATGGATCTCGATATACTGAAGGATTTGTCTCCCCTTTTACATCCTATTTTGCACAAAATGTTCTAGATTCAGGATTCCAAGTTCTTGGAAGAAGCGCATGCCCAGAATTTGGTTTAACCCTGACAACTGAATCGATTGCCCAAGGAATTACCAGAAACCCTTGGAACAGAGAAAAGATTGCGGGTGGATCAAGTGGTGGTTCGGCGGCACTTGTAGCATCTGGTGTCGTTCCCTTAGCCCATTCTAATGATGGTGGGGGGTCCACTAGAATACCAGCAAGTTGTTGTGGTAATGTTGGTTTAAAAACATCGAGAGGAAGAGTTAGCTTAGGACCAATTATGAGTGACATAACATCACCCTTAATTAATGAAGGTTGTAATAGCAAAACCGTTAGGGATACTGCGGCATTTCTAGATGTAGTTTCAAAACCCGCTAAAGGAGAAGGGATTTTAAATAATTTCGCTAATGAATCTTTTTTAGAAATAATGAAAAAATCACCAAAAAAATATAAGATTGCCGTGAATTTTGAAGACTGGGAAACTGGCAACATGGAACCAGAGATTCGTTCCGAATTAGAACGGATTTGTGAGTCTTTAAGGGTTTTAGGACATACAGTAGGGGAAGCTTCACCTGATTTAAGCAGTGTAGATTATATACCTATGTTCTCAATATTGTGGTATTCAATGGCTTACACTGGACTTAAACAACTTGCCCCGTTTACCAATAGGGCTGCCGATTCAAATTCTCTAGAACCTGTAACTCTACAGATGGTGGAGGCAGGAAAAAAAATTACAAATCTTGAATTTAATCAAGCTATAGCAACATTAAATCATTTAAGTAGATTGTTCGGAGATTTTTTTAATGACTGGGATCTTATGTTAACCCCAACTTTTTATAAAAAAACTCCAAATGTTGGAGGACCAATTACATTGAATAATGATAGTTCTCTGGATGATTGGCTAGATGAAGCAGGAAAATATATTCCGTCTACCCCTATTGCAAATATGACAGGAATACCGGCGATTTCGGTTCCTTGTGGTATTTTTTCTGATAATCTTCCCTTAGGAATGCAATTTTTTGCACCAATGGGAAAAGAAAATAGACTGATAGATATTGCAAGACAGTTAGAAGAATCTGAACCTTGGAAGGATCGAAGGCCAGAAATTTTTGTAGCTTAAGAAAACTTGGATTGGAGGTATAAATGAAAAAAATTGATACAGGTACGGATCATTTAATTGCATCCAAAAAAGACGGGGTTGGAGTTTTAACGTTAAATAGACCTGAGGCTCGGAATGCCATGTCTTCTGAAATGAATCAAGCTTTAAGGGAAATGTTAGCTCAATTCGAAATGGATAACGAGATTCGTTCCATTGTTCTAACGGGTGCCGGCAAAGGATTTTGTGCAGGAGGGGATGTCAAAGGTATGGCAGCGGCTGGAGACGGCACAGTTGGTAAGAACACCATAGATGCGGCTATACGTCGCCAAAGGGAACACCAAAGGGCAACTTCTGGAAAATTGTTCAAAATACCTAAACCTACTCTAGCCTCACTACCTGGGGCAGCGGCTGGAGCAGGCTTATCTTACGCTTTGGCATGTGATCTTAGAATCATGGCTAGCACTGCTATCATGACAACTGCTTTTGCAAAGGTTGGTTTTTCTGGTGATTATGGTGGAAGTTATTTTATGACTCAACTGGTGGGATCAGCAAAAGCCAGAGAGTTGTATTATCTCTCCGAACGAGTCTCGGCTACTGAGGCTTTAAGTCTGGGTTTGACCAATTGGGTATGTGAACCTGAGAAACTAGAAGAAAAAACAATGGAAATTGCTGTTAAACTTGCTAACGGACCTTCGGTTGCCTACAGTTATATGAAAGAAAATTTAAATCGAGCTATGTCTGGAGAAGTTGACGATTGTTTGGATTTAGAAGCCACTCATCACATCCACTGTGGACAGACTGAAGATCACAGAAATGCAACGAAGGCTTTTGTTGAAAAAAAAGAACCGGTTTTTAAAGGAAGATAATAATTTTAGGAGGCAAAAATGACTTACGCACCAACAAATAGGGCGTTTTATGATGCTGATAGTCATATAATGGAATTACCAAATTTTATTATTGATTATGCCGATGAGGAATTTAAGAACCTTATCCCGCCTGTTAATTATAACGCATCTCTTGTCACTGATGAGGAAGTTGAGAAGATTGTCGCAAATGGTAGTAAACATTCTAAAGATCATGTTGTTGAACAAGTTAATTTTGGAGACGAATTAATCGTTAAATCCAAAGAAATACAGGCATTAGGTGCTTTTGATCGTAAAGATAGAACTACAGCTTTGGACATGCTTGGATTCAAAAAACAATTGGTTTTTTCTACTCATAGCGCAGTAACATCTTTTCATGCGGGATCAAAGTTTTCTACGGAAGTTCGATACGGTGCGACACGGGCTCATAACAGAGCAATAGCTGATTTTTGTTCTGAAGATTCAAGATTGATGGGGGTAGGGATAATCCCTTTACATGAACCAAGATTGGCTCTTATGGAATTAGATTTTGCAATAAAGTCAGGTTTAAAAGCAATTTGGATTCCCCATTATGCAAGCGGAGAACGATCTCCTGGTCATATTGATCTCGATCCTTTTTGGTTGAGACTTGAACAGGAAGGGATACCATTTGTTCTACATGTTGGAGGATCCCCTTTACAGTTAGACAAAAAATGGAATAACAACGGACTACCCCCCAGTAAAGATTGGATGGGCGGTGGAGAAAATGTTCGCGCAAAGGACATGGTTGTTCTTCACCAAGGCCCCGAGACTTTCCTATCTATGATGGTTTTGGACGGTGTATTTGAACGTTTTCCGAATCTTAAAGGAGCCAGTGTTGAGTTGGGTGCCGGATGGGTTCCGGAAATGCTGAAAAGATTAGATTGGGTGGTTAAAACTTGGCGCAAGGTAGACAAAAATTTAGGTTCAATAAAAAGAACTCCATCAGAGCAACTGAAAAGTCAGATGGCTTTTACACCTTACGTTTTTGAAGATGTTGGTACCTTCATTGACCAATCCCACGCTGAACTCTATCTCTTTTCTAGCGATTATCCTCATACCGAAGGAGGAAAAGACCCCATCGGAAGATTTGAATCCTCTTTAGGGAATCGGAGTGAAGACATACGGAATTTATTTTATTCCGAAAATTTCTTAAGGATCTTTCCTGAAGCCAGAGTATCCTAGATTTTTTTGAGTTATTGATGAACCCTTTATTCCAACATGTATATGTTCTGACAATGCAAAATATTTTTTTGTTCGGATTGATAGTTGCTTCTATCGTTACAATCTTGTTGAAGAGAAAAAACAGCCCTTATTTCTTCACATCCCTACCTTTATTTGTTTTAACCTTCCACCAAGTAGACGAATATATCATCTCACCGATTCTTTTAGGTGATACATATCATTTCTTAAATTGGGCTTATCGTTCAGGTTTGGAAATTTCGCCTGCCGAGGTTGTTTTTGTTAATGGATTTGCCTATATTCCTGCTCTAATTCTATATTTGTTTAAACCTTCAACCAAACTGTTTGCGTTAATTTTCCTATTCGTGAACAGTGCTGCTCTTGCTAACGGAGCGTTTCATTTGGGTGTTGCCACTTTGCAAACAGATTACAGTCCAGGTATGGTAACAGCGCTGTTCTTGTTTATACCATTGTTTATAAAATCGATATTGTTGGCATCCGAGAGATTAGCTTCTTTCAGATTAATTTTTGCGCTTAGCTCATACGGTTTTATATTGCATTTCATTATGATATGGCTTGTTAATATTTGTTAAACTCTTTTTCTAAATAGTGCCAAATCGATAAGAGACGCAACCGAAAATAGAATTAGTGCCAATAAAAATCTAAAATCAACTAGAATTATGTCAGCTTCTACTGGGGCGGCTATAGTCTTATCCAAAGCGCCTATTTTATAATCATGCCTATTAGAAAAAATAGGATTAACGCTGATTTCCAACATATCCCGACGACTACGGTACCGCATGATAGCCCCTTGATCCCATAATTCAGCGTTCTCAATTCCTGTCAAATCTAGAGCTTGAAAAACCATCTTCCCTGCAAATATAGGGTGACAGGCGCGCGATAACAATTCCGGAAACATGTACTCCATATAATGATTCATGAGATCAGACGCCGAAGCATTAGAACCTGTTGCAGGAAGATCAGGAGGGCTGTCGGAAAAGTCCATCATATTGAACATGTAAAAATCCTTACCTTTATCTTCTGTCAAAAATTTTTTAGCATTTTTTATGTTTTCAGGACTTGAGCCATTTTCTATTAAACGTTCTACATAATAATCAATCTCTTCTGTCGATAAGGGCCCTTTCAGGTTCGTATACCAACAGAAAAAAATTGTATAAATAATTAAAACGATAGACCAAAGGATAAAGCGAGAATTAATTTTTAACTTCATTTTAGAGAAGGTAGACTATCTTTTTGATCAAGTCCAACCAATCGAAAACGTTGATTCACTATAGAGATGACAAATCAAGAAATACCGTTAATCTAATGTAATATAAGATTAAATCTTAACGATTTGGGAATAAGTTTGTCGAAGAAAATAAGAATAGGCGGAGCAAGTGGATTCTGGGGAGATGCATCCTTAGCAAGTGCTCAGCTAGTTTCTAAAGGAAATGTTAATTATTTGGTCTCTGATTATCTTGCAGAAATTACAATGTCTATAATGGCTAGAGCACGAGCTAAGAATGAGAAATTAGGGTATGCAACTGATTTTATTCAAGATTTAATAGCACCAAATTTATCTGAAATTGATCGTAAAGGGATAAAGGTTATATCGAATGCTGGTGGCGTTAACCCTTTGGCTTGTGCAGAGATTGTTGAGAGCTTAATTTCTGAAGCCGGTTTAAATTTGAAGGTGGCTACTATTCTTGGTGATGATCTTATTACCAGGATTGAAGAGCTGTCCGATCAAAATTATGAAGAGATGTATTCTAGGGAAAAATTTCCCGAAAAAGATAATATTCTTAGTGTGAACGCCTATCTAGGAGCTTTTCCTATTGCATCAGCCCTTAATGATGGCGCTGATATCATTATAACAGGGAGAAGCGTTGATAGCGCCGTAACTCTCGGAGCTTGTATTTACGAATTTGGATGGTCACCCGATAATTTGGATAAATTGGCGGGAGGCAGTCTAGCTGGTCATATTCTTGAATGCGGAACCCAAGCGACAGGTGGAAATTTTACAGATTGGCAAGAAGCAATAGACAACTTGGCTAATATTGGATATCCCATCACCGAAATATCTGAAGATGGAACTTTTATTTGCAGTAAACCTGAAGATACAGGCGGTCTAATCACTAAAGGAACTATAGCTGAGCAAATGCTTTATGAAATAGGTGACCCTCAGGCATATATATTACCTGACGTAGTTTGTGATTTTTCTGACGTTGAGATAGATAGTGTAGGAAAGGACCAGGTTTTAGTTAAGAATGCAAAAGGATACAAAGCTCCCGAAAATTATAAAGTTAGCTTAACTTATAAAGAAGGTTTCCGTGGAGGCGCAATGCTTACTTATTACGGAATTGAAGCAGATAAAAAAGCAGAGATGTTTTCCAAAGCAGCCTTTGAGCGGGCGAGACAAGGGCTTCGAAAGAATAATATTGCTGATTTTACCGAAACAAGTGTAGAAATTATTGGGAACGAGAGTCAATATGGCGAACATAGATCTATTGATGGATCGAGAGAGGTAGTAGCCAAGATAGCAGCCAAACATGAGGATGCTGTAGGTATAAAAATTCTTCTTCGGGAGATTACAGGTTTAGGCTTATCGACGCCTCCAGGACTCTCTGGATTCGCGGGGACGCGACCAAAACCTTCTCCGGTTGTAAGACTTTTCTCATTTGCTATTCCGAAGGATGAAGTTCAACTTAAAATTATCACCGACGGCAAAGGAAAAGATTTCAAACATAAGTCCAAAAAATCACTAAAAAGTGAAGAGGTTACAAGACCACAAGAACCTAAAATACCTAAGGCAGATCAAAAAGAAATGACCTTAGTTCCTTTAATTCAGTTAGCTTGGGGAAGAAGCGGAGATAAGGGAAACAAGGCTAATATAGGTATTATTGCACGTTCAGAGGAGTATTATCCTTATATTTGTAAGATATTAACAGAAGACCTAATTAAAGATCGTTTTTCTCATTTTCTAGAAGGTAATGTGGAGAGATTTTTACTCCCAGGAAGTAATTCTATTAATTTCTTACTTCATGATGTTCTTGGTGGTGGTGGAATTACGAGCTTAAGAAATGATCCGCAAGGCAAAGGCTATGCTCAGATAATTCTTGATACATTAATACCTGTTCCGAAGGATTTAATATGACAGTATTTGAGTCAAAGATTAATGTAAGTTCTGAGAGTTATTTAACCAATCGTTCAGAAATGTTCGAATTAATTGAAAAGATGAATTCTCTTTTAAAAAGAGCGGAAGATTTATCTGAAAAAAGAAAACCCAGATTCCTAGAACGCAATCAACTTACACCTAGAGACCGTCTAATGCATATCCTTGACGCCGGAATGCCTTTTATGGAATTGGGAAACATGGGTGGTTATCTTCTTGACGTTGAGGATAGAGATAAAAGTGTGCCGGGAGCAAGTATAATTATAGGTATTGGATTCATTAATGGTGTCAGATGTATGATTATTGTTGACGACAGCGGTATTAAGGCAGGGGCTATAACTGAAGGATCTGGCGCAAAACTCGCACGCGCTCAAGATATTGCATTACAACAAAAACTTCCCTTTATTCATCTTGTAGAAAGTGCTGGAGCAGATTTATCAAGATACCATGTTGAGAATTGGTTAAATTTTGGTCGACTATTTGGTAACCTTGCAAAATTAAGTGCTGCTGGAATACCAACTATTGCTATATTGCATGGAGCTTCAACTGCTGGAGGTGCATATATGACTGGAATGAGTGATTATGTAGTTGCTGTTAAAGACAGAGGTAGAGCATTTTTAGCAGGTCAGGCTTTATTAAAAGCAGCTACAGGAGAAGAAACTGACGAAGAAGAGCTTGGAGGCGCCAAAATGCACGCTTCTGTTTCGGGTTTAGTAGAGTATCTTGCGGAAGATGATTTGTCAGGACTTCTTATTGCTAGGGATATTATTGATCGTTTAGATTGGAATAAAAGATCTTCAGTTCATAAAAGTGCTAACTTTTCTGAACCTATTTATAATCCAGATGAAATAGCTGGAATAGTCCCACTTAATTATAGAAAATTCTACGATGTAAGAGAGGTGATTGCGAGAATAGTTGATGGATCGGAGTTTGATGATTTTAAACCTTTTTATGGTGAAGAAACCTTATGTATACAAGCAAAAGTTCATGGTAAATCTTGTGGTATTCTAGCCAACAATGGGGCTATCGACAATGATGGGGCAACCAAAGCTTCTCAGTTTATGCAATTGTGCGATCAAGCCGACATACCTTTGGTTTTTTTACAAAATATAACTGGGTTTATGGTAGGACGTGAGCATGAGCAAGGTGGAATGATTAAAAATGGATCTAAGATGATTCAAGCCGTTTCAAATGTACGTGTTCCTAGAATAACATTTATGATTGGTGCGAGTTTTGGTGCAGGAAACTATGGGATGTCTGGCTACGGATATGATCCAGCATTCCTTTTTAGTTGGCCTAACATACAAATCGGAGTTATGGGTGGAGAACAGGCAGCAAAAACAATGACCATAGTTATGGAAGCCGCAGCAGAAAGACGTAATCAACAAATTGATAAAAAAATTATAGAACAACAATCAAAAAATATTATTGAACATTTTGATAAACAATCAGATGCATTTTATACATCTGGTTTATCTATGGACGATGGTTTAATAGATCCTCGTGAAACTCGAAAGGTTTTAGCATTTTCGATTGATACTTGCCTCGAAGGTAAGAATAGATCTCTTCAACCAAATAGTTTTGGAGTCGCGAGATTATAGAAAGGATAAAAAGATGAGTAATTTACCTAAAACGAAAAGTATTATATTAGAAGAAGATGGAGAGTGTTTGCGTATCTGGTTTAATTCGCCTGAAAACAGAAACGCTCTTTCAATGGATGTAATAGAAGATTTAGCAGCTACAGTTAACGCTATCAATAATGATCCATCTATTCGGACCATTATTCTAAGGGGTAAGGGGGATATTTTCTGTGCAGGTGCAGATATAAAAGGCTTCCGATCAAATTACCAATCTGGTAAAATGAATACAAGAGAAGTATCTGACCAAAATCAAAAGATGGCTCATATACTCTATAATTTCAATAATATCTCTCAAACAACAATAGTTTTAATCGAAGGAGCCGCTATTGCTGGAGGTATGGGTTTTGCATGTATAGGGGATATTACTGTTTCGACTTCGGATGCTCAATTTTCCCTAACTGAAACAAGTATTGGCATTCCACCGGCACAAATTGCTTCTTATGTTGTTCAAAGAATTGGTTTATCCAAGGCGCGACAGCTAATGTTGAGTGGTTCACGTTTTCTTGGTGAAGAGGCATATCGAATGGGATTGGTGCATATATTGGTAGATAAATCAGAGGATCTTGAAGAAAAAGCTTTAGAAATACGAAAAAATATAAGACGTTGCGCTCCGGGTGCAAATGCTGCAACAAAGGAAATATTATTTGCTACTCAACTTCTGAAACGTGAAGAATTAATGAGCTTTGCTGGAGATAAATTTGCTGATTGCATGTTAGGAGAGGAAGGACAAGAGGGTATCGCTTCATTTATTGAGAAAAGAAAACCATACTGGGCAGATCAAGGATAATTCTAAACTAAATGTCTAAATTTAGTAAAATTTTAATTGCCAATCGTTCAGAAATAGCTGTACGCATCATTAATTCTATAAAAAAACAAGGACTTAAATCAGTGGCGGTTTTTGCTGAGGGTGATGAAACATCAAATCACGTCAAACTCGCAGATGAATCTATATGTATTGGCCCTTCTCAGGTTTCTAAATCCTATCTAAATATTGAAAAGATTTTAGATGTCGCAAAGTCCGTGGGTGCTGATGCTATTCACCCAGGTTACGGATTTTTATCAGAAAATGATAATTTTGCTAGAGAATGTGAATCTTCTGGAATTACTTTTATAGGCCCATCGGCGGATATTATTAAGTTGATGGGGAATAAAGCTGAAGCAAAAAGAAAAATGATAGAAATTGGAGTTCCTTGTATTCCTGGTTATCAAAGCAAAAAACAAACAGATAAAGCCCTCATTAACGCCGCCATTGAAATTGGTTTTCCAGTTATGGTAAAGCCTACTGCAGGCGGAGGAGGAAGAGGAATGTTCTCAATAGATAATGTTGAAGATATGACAAACGCCTTATCCACTGCTCGTTCTGAGGCTTTAAGATCTTTTGGTTCCGAGGAACTGATTATTGAGAAAGCTATAGATAATCCTCTACATATAGAAGTTCAAGTCTTCGGAGATAAACATGGTAATTATATTCATATTGGGGAAAGGGATTGTTCCATTCAACGACGTCATCAGAAAGTTATAGAAGAGTCACCGGGACCATCCATATCTTGGGGATTACGAGAAGTTATGGGAATAACTTCATCTGAGATTATAAAAAATATCAAATATGTTGGAGCGGGAACCATTGAGTATTTAGTTGATGGAGATAAATTTTATTTTTTAGAGATGAATACTCGGATTCAGGTAGAGCATGCGGTCACCGAAATGGTAACGGGTTTGGATTTGGTAGGAATGCAAATTGATGTTGCGCAAGGCAAACCATTGAGCATAACTCAAGACGAAATTAATTTTAATGGTCATGCTATTGAGGCTAGACTTTACGCGGAGAATCCAAATAATGGATTTTTTCCTTCTCCTGGAAAAGTTTATTTGTGGGAACCTCATGCTTCAGAGGGGATTCGAGTAGATCATTCTTTATCAAACAACCAAGAGATTTCGAGACTTTATGATCCAATGTTTGCCAAAGTAATTGCTTGGGGATCGGACAGAGAAACTTCGAGAAAACGTTTAATTAATGCTATTAATAAGACAATATTTTTTGGTACTGATAATAACAAACAATTCTTATCAAGTGTTTTAGAATCTGAGAAATTTATCTCAGCTAAGGCGACAACAAAATTTTTGTCAGAAGATTTTCAATATTCTGATCCCTCGAAAGATGTCAAAAAAAGAATGGCGCCTTTAGTGGCATCTTTCAACTTTTTAAAAGATATGAATAGATTATTTGAAAAAAGTTTGCTTTCAAATAATTCTCTTCTTAACTGGAGAAGTTCAGGAAAACTTTCTTCACAGTACAGATATCTTATCAACGATAAAGAAATTAATTACCTTGTTTACCCAAAAGAGGATGGTAGTTTTTCCGTAATATCAAATAATGAAAGTTCTACTATTTCTTTTGTAAGCTCTAAGAAGAACAGTCATAAGGTCTTTCTAAACAATATACAGCTTTCATGCGATTTATATTATGCCTCGCAACAAAAATGTTTTTTGCAATATGAGGGAGTATCTTGTGTGTTTGAAAATTTAATTAATATCAAAGACGACCAAAAAATTATAGAGAGAAAAAACTCAATTAAACCTCCAATGCATGGGAATGTTTTCAAGATTTTGGTAGCTGTAGGGGATAAGATAAAAACAGATACACCTATATTAATAGTTGAATCCATGAAAATGGAACACGAAATATTGGCACCGTTTAATGGTATTATTGAGAAAATTAATATCCAAGTTGGAGAGCAAGTCTCAACCGATACTGAGCTAGTTTCAATAAAGGAGAGTGATGAATGATACCTAATTTTTCAGTGTCAATGAATTTTGGTTTAGGTGAGGTAATCGATGAGTTACGAAGACAGGTATCAAGATTCTCAAATGAATATATTATGCCAATTGCTGAGGAAATAGATTTTTCTAATGAATTTCCAAGAGACTTATGGCCTAAATTAGGTGATTTGGGGTTACATGGAATTACAGTGCCGGAAGATCAAGGGGGGTCAGGTCTAGGATATCTTGCGCATATAGTTGCAATGGAAGAAATATCTAAAGCTTCAGCCTCTATAGGTCTATCTTATGGAGCTCATTCAAATTTATGTATTAACCAAATTTCTTTAAATGGAACAGCTGAACAAAAATCAACTTATTTACCCAAATTGATATCTGGAGAACATGTTGGTGCTCTAGCTATGTCTGAAACAGGTGCTGGTTCAGACGTAATTTCCATGAAACTGAAAGCTGAAAAAAAAGCAGATAAATTTATTCTAAACGGACATAAGATGTGGATTACTAACGGACCTGACGCAGATGTTTTGGTAGTCTATGCGAAAACTAATTTGGAATCATCACCAGGAGATATAACTGCATTTATAATTGAAAAGAATTTTCCAGGTTTCTCTACATCTAAAAAACTCGATAAATTAGGCATGCGAGGATCCAATACAAGTGAACTTCTTTTTGAAAATTGTGAGGTACCTGAAGAAAATACTTTAGGAACAATCAATCAGGGCACAGCAGTCTTAATGAACGGACTTGATTATGAAAGAGCAGTTCTGTCTGGAGGACCTTTAGGTATTATGCAAGCTGCATTAGATTATGTTATGCCCTATATTCATGATAGAGAGCAGTTTGGAAAACCGATTGGATCTTTTCAACTGATTCAAGGAAAAATAGCCGATATGTATTCTACTACTATGGCTTGCAAATCCTATGTTTACGCAGTAGGAGAGGCTTGTGACAGAGGAGAAATAACTAAAGAAGACGCTGCAGGTTGTATACTTTTTGCCTCTGAAAAAGCAACATTAATCGCGCTAGATGCTATACAAATAATGGGCGGAATGGGGTATATTAACGAAACACCCACCGGTAGATTGCTAAGAGACGCTAAATTGTATGAGATCGGAGCAGGAACTTCTGAAATCAGGCGAATGTTAATAGGAAGGGAGCTATTTAACAAAACAAGTTAGAAAGTAATTATGGTATCACTTAATGACAAATATGAACTTGATAATGGTCAAGCTTATATGTCTGGTCTCCAAGCTTTGGTAAGGTTACCTATAGTCCAAAGCAAGATAGATAAATCAANAGGTCTAAATACTTCAGGNTTTATATCGGGTTACNGAGGNTCTCCTCTCGGCGGTTATGATNCTCAATTGNAAAGAGCTTCACGTTANTTGAAAGAAGAAAATATACATTTTGANCCTGGNATTAANGAAGANNTAGCTGCAACAGCAGTTTGGGGCTCACAACAAATCCATTTTGGGTCTGGTAGTGACTTTGATGGGGTGTTTGGAATTTGGTATGGGAAAGGCCCTGGTGTCGACCGATCTTTGGACGCTCTAAGGCATGCCAATTTGGCTGGTACATCACCACATGGAGGTGTTCTGGCATTGGGAGGAGACGATCATGGCGCTCGCTCATCCACGACCTCTCACCAGTCAGACCATAATTGGGTATCTGCATTTATTCCTTATTTGTATCCTGCTGGTGTTTCCGAGTTGGTAGAGTTTGGGCTTTTGGGTATTGCCATGAGTCGTTATACCGGAGCATGGACAGGGATGAAAATCCTAGCGGATGTTGCCGACGCATCAGTTACAGCAGATCTTTCGAAAGAAAAAAGAAAGATAATAATTCCCGATGATTTTGATATGCCTGAAGGTGGTCTTCATATTCGTTTTCCCGATAATGTTCGAGAGCAGGATATTCGTCTTCAACGTTATAAAGGTTTTGCAGCTCAAGCTTTTGCAAGAGCAAATAATATCGATCAAATAGTTTGGAGATCAGATAATGCCAAAATCGGAATTATGGCTTCTGGGAAATCTTACGAAGATGTTAGGGAGGCCTTACACTTTTTGGGAGTTGATGAAGAAGTTGCTAAGGAAATCGGCTTATGCCTTTATAAGGTAGGAATGCCTTGGCCTTTAGAGCCTACAGGTGTACGGAAGTTTAGCCAAGGGTTAGAAGAAATTTTGGTGGTTGAGGAAAAAAGAGAATTAATCGAGCACCAGTTAAAATGGCAACTTTTTAATTGGAAAGAGAATGAAAGACCTGTTGTTATTGGAAAAAATGACGAAGAAAATCGATGGCTTTTGCCCGCTGAAAATGAGTTGCCTTTACAAACTATTATTGAGGTTGTCGCCCAGCGTTTAGCTAAAAAAACGCAAATAAAAGACATTCAAAAAAAATTACTCTGGTTTGAAGATCGTGCAAGAGAGCGCAAGCATAGGGTGCCTCTGGCTGAGAGGTCGGCTTATTTCTGTTCAGGATGTCCTCATAATACTTCAACAAAATTGCCAGAAGGAAGTTTCGCGGCAGCAGGAATAGGTTGTCATTATCTAGCTTTAAATATGGACAGAAAAACACAGACCTATACGCATATGGGTGGCGAAGGAGCCAGCTGGATAGGAAGACATAGGTTTGCTCGAGATAAACATATGTTTGTGAATATTGGCGATGGAACTTATCAGCATTCTGGATTACTTGCTATCAAAGCAGCAGTAGCTTCGGGGATGAATGCCACCTATAAAATTCTCTATAACGATGCTGTAGCTATGACAGGCGGTCAAAAAGTCGACGGGAGTCCTTCGGTGATTGATATAGCTTTTCAGGTTCAAGCTGAAGGAGTAGAGCAGATAACTATCATTGCTGAAGATCCTAAAATTTATACAGGTCTTACATTACCTGAAGGCGTAAAAGTTTTTGAAAGAGATCAACTGGACAAGATACAAAAAAGGTATCGCGATATCGTCGGTTGTACGGTCATTATTTATGATCAAACCTGTGCCGCAGAAAAAAGGCGAAGGAGAAAAAGAGGTTTAATGCCAGATCCTCTTAAACGGGTCTATATCGATCCCGATGTTTGTGAGGGATGTGGTGATTGTTCAACGCAATCTAATTGTATTTCTGTTGAACCTCTAGAAACAGAATTGGGAAGAAAAAGAAAAATTAATCAATCGAATTGCAATAAAGATTTTTCATGTGTTGAAGGGTTTTGTCCTTCCTTTATAACCTTTGATGTAACAAAGGAGCCGGAAAAAGGTAATTTCACAAATCCACCCAAAATAAACATCAAGAATCCAAAAATAAGGGAATTGCAAGAACCTTGGAATATAATGGTAACGGGCGTAGGAGGAACTGGGGTGATAACAATTGGGGCCCTTATCGGTATGGCAGCTAATATTGAAGGCAAAAAAGCTACAGCCCTGGATATGACAGGCCTTGCCCAAAAAAATGGAGCGGTTTGGAGTCATATAAGGATTGATCGCAAGGATGAATATTTAAGATCAAATAGAATTCCCCCTGGATCGGCTGATCTCCTTATTGCATGTGATCCTCTAGTTAGCATTGGAGAAGATTCCTTATCTGTAATATCTAAAAATACGACTTCTACTGTAATTAATCGCCAACAATCTCCTGTAGCTGAGTTTATCCTTGAAAGAGATTTTGATTTCAATGAAAAAATGGTAATGGATCGAGTTTTGGAAAACACTAAAGAAATTTCTGCAGAATTACCTGCGGCAGAGTTATCTGAAAGATTAACCGGTGATAGTATAGGTTCAAATCTGCTCCTCCTTGGTACCGCTTGGCAGAAGGGCCTTATTCCCTTAGAAAAACAATCAATTTGTGAAGCAATCTCCCTTAATGGCACGTCTGTTGAAAAAAATATCGCTATATTTGAATGGGGCCGTCATTTGGTAGAAAAACCTGAATTAATTAAAGAAATCTTACAAACAAAAGAACCAAAAAAGAAAAATTTAGAAGAATTTATTAATGATCGATGTTTGGATTTAATTTTATTTCAAGGTAAAGCTCTCTCTGTGGAATACAGGAACACTATAGAAGATCTTATAAATACGGTTGATTCTTTATCTTTAGAAGGTGTTTCACTAATTGAAGCTGTAGTAAAAAATTTATACAAGGTTATGGCTTATAAGGATGAATATGAGGTTGCTCGTCTTCACCTAATAAATCATCCAAAAGACAAGATGAAGGCACTCTATCCATCAATAAAAAATATTTATTATCATCTTTCTCCCCCTTTAGCAGGGAAGGACTCTTCTACGGGCAGACCGAAAAAATATGCCATACCTTCATATATTGTGAGACCATTATTCATATTTTTGTCAAATCTTAGAAAATTAAGGGACACACCTTTTGATGTGTTAGGGTATAGAAAGGAGAGGAGGGAAGAAAGAGAACTAATAAGAATGTATCTATCTGATATTGAATTAATAAAAGAAAAATATAAGGTTTCAGAGAAATGCTTGTTTCAACAACTCGCAGATCTTCCGGAAATTGTAAGAGGATTTGGGCTTATTAAGGCTGCTTCATATATAGTTTACAAGAAGAAAAGAGATGAACTAAGGAAAGAGATTAATAGCGCTAATGATTAAAAGTTTTACAGGTAAATAATGAGTTATGAGCTAAGACCTAGAACAAAAGAGGGTGAAAGTTTTATAGAAGCCACAGAAAGCGTTATAAAAATCTTACGCGACCGCGCTGACAATGCCGATAAGAAAAGCATTGTTAATGTACATAATTTAGCAGATATGTTGTCTTCCGGAATTATTGGTGCCTTTATCCCAAAAAATTTTGGTGGATTTGGTCTAACCTCTATTCATGATTGGATGGTTGGGATTTCGCGTCTAGGTCAAGGAGACGGTTCCGTGGCCCTCATGGTAAATATGCATCTCGCTGTTTCTAGAGGAATGATGGAAACTTGGAATGCATCAAAAAAATCTACCAACAAGAAGCTAACTAAAAAATTGGAGCTACAATTCGAACAAATTATATCCGGTAATATGTTTTTATGTGCTACTGCCACAGAAATAGGAACTGATAATCTACATCCGTTTACCGAAGCCACACGCGTTCAAGATGGGTGGATTATCAATGGTAAGAAAATATTTGTTACTGGATCACCTATTGCATCGCATGTGGCAATGAATTTACTTATTAGAAATAAGAAAGAAACTACACCTAATAACGAAGAGGATGTTATTGGCGCTGTTATCTTACCATTAGAAACCAAAGGAGTTATAACCCAAGACGATTGGCAAGCTATGGGAATGCGCGGTTCTGGCAGTCAGTCAATTTTCTTTGAAAATGTCTTCATCCCCGAGGATATTGTACGACCTATAGGGCAATGGGGTAAATGGAGTTCAGGACTATTAATGAATAGAAATCTAGCTAATTTGCCTTTATTAGGTGCTTTTCTAGGAATTGCTGAACATGCTTATGAGTTAGCGTTGGTTGCCGCCAAAGAAAAACCAAAATCAATAAGGCCAAGCAATATGGAATTACCTGGTATCCAACATATTATAGGAGAAATGGAGATATCTATATCGACAACACGTGCAATGGTCGGTCAAATGGGCCAAATTACTGATGATTTTTTGAAAAAATATAAAAATCAAAAGATTCCAATTGAACAAGCGCATGAACTTTTAAAAGATCACCAAAGTATGAAATGGGTTGTTAACCGTAATGCTATAGACATAGTCAATAAGGCATTAGATGTTGTGGGGGGGAGTGGATATCTTGATAAAAATACGATATCAAGACTCTACCGCGATGTCCGTGCTGGGCCATTCATGCAACCGTATGCCCCTTCAGAAGCCAGAGAATATATAGGAAAAGTGGTTTTGGGTATTTATCCAGAAAATTAGGATAATAATCTTAGGGGATTAATGAATATATATATAAAATTCTGTCGTAAGAATGAATTAAAAGGGTTTAGCAATTAACCACGGCGTTGGATAGGATCGCCACTCCCAAGCAGACAACAAGATATCGAGATGGCTAATATTTGAAATCAGTTCTGGTACCTCAAAATTTTTACCTTTTTGCCAAATTAAATTAGTTGTGTGGGTTTTATCCAATATATTTGGAATTATGTCTTTATTATGATCTTTTCCATTATGGTGTAATTCCATGCAGATTTCTGAATTCTTGTATAAATCTAAGTTATGAGAGTTAATTAATTTAACTTCATCTCCCTCTATATCACAAAATATTACTATATCTTTTGTATTAAAATCTTTTAGAATCTCAGATTTAAACTCATCACCAATATTAATATTGACATTATTCATTTCGCTTAATTGCTTGCATTTTTTTTTGGCGTTGGGGTCAATATCAAACGCATAAACTTCTGTATCAGGAAGAAGCATTTTTAAACCGACAGCATAATATCCTTCGGCACAACCTATATTTATTATAACACCAGGTTTTTTTTCAACAATTTCGTCTATATATGAATGAAGCTCAGACTCATAAAGGCCTAATAATTTAGGAACGTAACATCCTTCTGAAACGGAATCTAAAAAATTCATACCTTTGAAAGGCCCACCAAGTACTTTTGTCCCATATTTTTGAATAATAGTATTTCCTATCTGAATAGAACGATATTTTGCTAGATATCTTAAAGAATTATTCATTCTGACGTCCGGAGATAAATTTTTATCCGAAAAGAATGCGCTTATTATTCTTTCTATATTATTGAGTTGATTTTCGTCCATATGTATATTTTCTATTTTTAATTAATGATTCTAGGTTGAGTTTAACAAAATTGTCTAGAAAAGTAATGTTTGTGAGTAATGATAATATTTTTTATTTCAGTATCCTAACTCTATAAATATTTGTAATATTAAGACCGAAAGGAACTTCATTGTGTTTGATATAAAAGGTAAGAATGTATTAATCACCGGAGCTACCAGTGGTATCGGTAGGGCAGCAGCTTTAAGTCTTTCCAACATGGGTGCCAATATAAGTTTTATAGCTAGAAATTCAGAAAAAGCGGATAAACTTTGTAAAGAAATTTTTGACAATACCGATAAGAGACCCAATTCGATAATAGCGGATATGTCATCTCAAGAAGATATAAAAAAAGCTGCTCATGAGTATATTCAACTCGGCATACCTTTACATGTGCTTCTAAATAATGCTGGAATAATGAACAGCTCAAGAAGAGAAACTGTTGATGGGTTTGAAGAAATTTTTGCTGTCAATCATCTAGCTTATTACAGTTTGACTGTTCTCCTTCTTGATAAAATAAAAGAAAGCGCTTCTAGTCGGATAGTGAACGTATCTTCAGGAGCACATAAGTTTGTAAAAAACATGGATTTTGATGATCTTCAATCCGAAAAGACATATAAGCCTTTTAAGGTTTATGGCTATTCGAAATTGGCCAACATTTTGTTTACAAAGAAATTAGCTAGCCTTTTGAAAAATGATAGCGTGACTGTTAATTGTTTGCATCCAGGATTTGTCTCCACTTCTTTGGGTCAGCAAAATGATTTTCCTATTCTTTTAAAAATTCTTATAACCCCTCTTGCAAAGCTTTTCGCTAGATCTGGTGATAAGGGAGCGGAAAGTTCAATATATTTGTGTTCTTCGTCCGAAGTTTCAGAAACTACTGGTGAATATTTCTTTAATTGTAAGGTTGAAAAAACAACTCAGGGAGCCAGAAATGAAGATGATGCAGATCGACTTTGGAATGTAAGTTCTCAGTTAACAGGAATCTCTTTATAGCAAAAAACAATTTAATGATGGTTGGAACTGTTTTTCAGATTCAAGTTTGGGAAGAGATAAAAAAAATTCCGCGCGGTGAAACACTTTCTTACAAACAAATTGCTCTGACGATAGGTCGGCCAAAATCTTCTCGAGCAGTTGCTAATGCTTGCGGAAAAAATCCTTACCCCATTATTATCCCTTGTCACCGAGTTGTTAAATCGAATGGCAGTTTGGGTGGATATAGTGGAAAAGGAGGGAGAAACAAAAAAAGAGAACTCTTAAAGAAAGAGGGGGTTTTTATTAAGGATTAGCAGGTTATTAGTTTCATTAGAATCTAAGGAAAAAAGGAAAATAAATATGAAAAGGTTGGAAGGTAAAGTGGCTATTATTACTGGGGGTGCTGGAGGTATAGGGCGAGCTACTGCAAAACAATTTCTAATTGAAGGCGCAGAAGTCCTACTTTTTGATTTTAATGAAGAGAATATTATTGAGACTTATGAGCAATTGGAATCAAATAATCTTAGCTATTTCGTTGGAGATGTAACGAGATTTGAGGATAATTTGAAAGCGGTTGAAATTGCTAAAGAGAAGTATGGAGGATTAGATATTTTTGTAGCTAATGCTGGTATAGAAGGCGACATTAAAACGATTGAGGAATATGACATCGACAGGTTTGATCAAGTGATAGCAGTTAATGTTAAGGGACCTTTTTTAGGTCTAAAAGCTGCGATACCCGCTATGGATTCAAGAGGTGGTGGAAGCTTTATCATTACATCTAGTATTGCCGGTCTTTCAGGAACCCCACAACTTGGACCATATGCTACAAGTAAACATGCTGTAATTGGATTAATGAAATCAGCAGCAAAGGAATGTGCACAGAAAAATATAAGGGTTAATTCTATAAATCCTTCTCCGGTAGAAACGAGAATGATGAGGAGTATAGAGGAGGGTTTAATGCCTGGAGGGGCAGAGGAAGCTAAAGGTGTGATGGCATCAAATATACCTCTTGGAAGGTATGGTGAGCCTGAAGACGTAGCTAAATTAATGTTGTTTCTAGCAAGTGATGATAGCAGTTTTATTACTGGCTCAGTTTATGCTATTGATGGTGGAAGTACTGCCTAATTATTAATAACATCTGGAGACCATGATGAGAGCGTTTCTTATAGGTTTTGCATATTTTCTGATCTACACAACCCCTATTGGAGCTGGTTTTCTAATTTGGGTTTTTTGGATAATTTTTTCTACAGATCACTCCATTCTGTCCCTTTCGACTGACATTTTCTTGCAAGAAAATCTTTCAATATTAAGGGATTTATTTTTTACTTATCTTTGGTTTTTCAAACCAATCTATGTCTTTTTTTGGTCTTTTCCCGCAGCAATTTTAGGCACTATAAAAATTATAGTTAATACCTGGTTAGGTTTTTGGCTTTTGCCTGTAGCCAAGAATATGAAATAATTTAAAGATCCTAATTTTATTCTTTGGCTTTTTCAAATGCAGAAATTGCGATTATTGTAATTGCGATAAAGGTAAAAATCATACCAGGAGCCCCAAATAGAAAAGCTACTGCTCCAAAGAAATCTCCTTCTCCAAAAGGTGTTTCCGTTACAGACAAACCCCTGTTTTTCGAAAGGCTTCCCCCCCAATAAAAAACTGTATTTGCCCATCCTGTTATAATCATTCCCCAACCAACCCAAAAAGCTCTACTACCTGAAATTTGAAGTCTTTTCATCAAAAGGGCAACGCCAGCAATCATAACTCCATTAAGAATTCCGCCAACATGGGCCGCTTGCCATCCACGAGTTGATCCAGGAATGGTGATATCCCAAACGGGTAATGGCCATATAGTTACAGCATCGAGTAATGAAAAGACTAGCATTAGCCCAGCGACTAACCCAATTAACAAAACAAGCATCCCATGACCTATGACTAAAAGAGCCAGTTTCTGACTCTGTTCTTTTGATAAATTCATTATGATCTCTCCTTAATTATTAAAATTTCAAAATATCTTTTTTTCTAACAAAACATCCATGTCGTCTTGTGTTAGGGTTAGTGCATTATTTCCCGAGGAATAAAATTCTCTCCATGCAATAGCAATTTCACTTTGTTTGTCATTACAAATAGGATGATTTCTCGGATGATAATCCCGCTTGAGAACTGGTAAGGCTGTGTATCCAAGCTCAAAACCAAAAGAGAGGAAGAATTTCCATGCTTTGAAAGTTTTGAATAAAGAGGAGTAATAACCTTCTTTTTTTATCATATGAGAGTACGCCTTAAAGGTTTCCTTAACAATATGGCAATACGTTAAAACAACCATATAACGCCGGTACCATTCTTTTTTCTCGTAAAAAGCTTTAAAAAAATCAAAAGCAACAGAACCGTGCTCCACTTCTTCTACTTGATGCCACACCCAAAATGCCCTGACTGTTGGGTCTGCAACTTCCATAAGTTCTTTGTATCTCTTTAGGATAATCATACCGCCGAGGAAAGTGAAGGTTTCATAACCAGCTGTAAAGCCAATTTTAAATTGTTTGTTTTTTCTTTCTAATGTTTTGTTAAAATAACTTTTAGCATCCATATCTAGTTTTTCTAATTTTGGGTAACTTTCTTGCATTGCCTTTGTCCACAACAAAAAATTAAAAGCATGTTGGGATTCCTGACCAATAATATCATTGATATCTTTGATAAGATTCCCATCCTCTATTTCTGGCATGTATTCTCTCATGACTTTTACCAAGAATTTCTCAAAATATGGGATATGAATTCCTAAAGCATTCATAAAAATTGAAAACTCCGGATTTGTTTCACTCCAAACCGGATTATGGTTTTCAACTTTTTTAAATTTGAATCGTAGATCCCTAATGGGTATTTTGTCCATAGGGTGCGAGGCTAAAGATAACCCATCATCATTTTGGTATATTTTTTTCAATTTTTTTACCTATAATACGTTGATCTTATTAAATTTTTTATTTTACTTCTACTATTGAATTGTAAAATTAATGAATTTGAAAGAATTCTTATGATTTTAAATATTTTTTGTTGGGCTTTACTCTTTCTTGAATTAAATTTATAAAAATTTGATATATGAAAGCTATCTTATTAATTAATATAGGATCCCCAATGGATCTTAAAATTTCCTCAATTCGGAAATATCTCAGAGAGTTTTTATCTGACGATAGTGTTTTAGATTTTCCGAAAATATTACAGTTTATTTTGGTGAATTTTATTATTGTTCCTTTTAGGTCCCCAAAAACAAAGATAGCGTACGAACAGATATGGACTGATCAGGGCTCACCTTTAATTACCAATACCCGTTCTCTTGCTCAAAAATTAAGTGAGAAGATTAATATTCCCGTCGAAGTCGCTATGCGTTACCAAGAACCTTCAATAAAGGATGGCTTAAATAACCTCATTGCTAAGGGATGTAAAGAAATTCTTGCCGTTCCTCTCTACCCCCAATATTCCCAATCGACATCTCTATCAACAAAACTAAAAATTGAAAGTGTTGTAAAAAATATAGAAAATGATGTGTCAGTAAATATTTCTGAACCTTTTTTTCGTGAGAACGGATATATTTTAGCACTCAAAAATAGTATTCAGGATAATCTTCCTAATGAATATGACTATCTGTTATTCAGCTACCATGGTATTCCAGAGAGACATGTTAGGAAGGTCGATCCCACGGTCTCGCATTGTTTTTCAACCGATGATTGTTGTGATATAGAATCTCCCTCACACGCATTCTGTTACAGACATCAGGCATTTTCAACATCAAAACTTTGTGCAGAAGAGATAGGTTTAGAAAATGAAAAATGGAGTGTATCCTTTCAATCCAGAATAGGGCCTGGATGGCTCACACCCTTTACCGATAAGGTTTTAGAGCAACTTCCCAAGAAGAATATTAAAAAACTTGCAGTTGTATGTCCTTCATTCGCGGTCGATAATTTGGAAACATTAGAAGAAATGGAAATTAGAGGAAGAGAGACTTTTCTTAATTCCGGAGGTAAAGAATTTACCTATATACCATGTCTCAATGATGATAGTATTTTTGTAGATTTTCTATCTGATTTTGTTTCTAGATAACTTATAGAGGGACTTATAAATGTTAACCAAAGCTGATGATTACCCTGTCCATCAATTAGCCAGCCCCATTTCAGAAGTTGGTAGTTCCAGAAATTTTTATGACCGTTACTTCTTTAATGGCTATACAAAAGACAGAAAGGTATATTTTGCTGCAGCTTTATGTGTTTACCCTAATCTAAATATTATGGATGCTGCGTTTACGGTTGCTTATGAAGGGAAACAGCATAATTGCAGGGCATCACGAATATTAAATGAGGAAAGATTAAATACCAAAGTTGGATCTATTGAAGTTAATGTTCTCGATGCTCTACAAAGGTTAGAAATAAAAGTTGATGACAAGGAGGCCAATATATCCGCCGACCTGATTTTTGACGGAATCTATCAAGTAATGCAAGAACCAAAGATGAAACTCCATAGCGGCCCAAGGTTAGTTATGGACACTTGCAGAATGGTTCAACAAGGCGTATGGGAAGGACAAATAAATCTTCAAGGTGTTGATCTAGAGATTGACCATGAAACCACGATTGGTACCCGAGATAGATCATGGGGGGTAAGGCCGGTAGGGACCCTTGATAGCCAACCTATAGTTCCCCTAGAAATTCCCCAGTTTTACTGGTTATGGAATCCTACACATTTTGACGGTTTCTCAACTCACATTTATTTTGTCGATGATGAATCGGGGAAAACTATTAATGGTCATTCTGTATTACAAGATAAAAACAATTCTAAAATTGAAGAACTATCAAATTTGAAAAAGAGAGTTTCTTATAAAAAAGGATCTAGAAGAGTTGATTCCCTCATTATAAATGCTGAAAGAAAGTCAGGAAAAGACCTGAGGATGACAATTAAGCCCGAGAACAAAATATTCATGTGCGGATTAGGATATATGCATCAAGAATGGGGTCACGGTCACTATAAAGGTGAAAATGAGACCACCTACGACAGTTACAACTTGGAAGAAGATCCCCATGACCCTCCATTTTTGCATATCCAATCTGTATGTACTGTAGAACTTGTCATGGATAAAAATAATTATAAAGGCTTAGGGGTTTTAGAGGAGCTAATTTTAGGACCTCATAAACCAAGTGGATTCAAAGACCTTTTTGATCGGTAATCATGCCAGTAAGTACAGAAAAGAATTTTGAGAACAAATTACTGCTTCTTGGAGAGTGGCTTCATTCCCAAGATAAGTTTTCAGGCCAAAAATTAAAAATCAAACCTCGCAAAAGCTCAATAACCACAGGCTTTTCAAACGAAACTTTTGTTTTCAATCTGTCATCTAAAAAAATGAATGAAGATTTTGTTTTGAGATTAAAGCCAAGTGGTTTTAAAGTTTTCCCCAATTACGATCTTCATTTTCAGGCAAGAATAATGAGAATACTGAGAACAAAAGGGCTTCCCACACCCGAAATTCTTTATTATGAGGCAGATGAGTCAATTATAGGTTCTGAATTTTATATTATGAACTTTATTGAAGGAGAAGCACCTTCTGACAATCCTCCTTATCATACGGATCCTGAGGGAATGATGGGCAAGGCTTCGCAAGAACAAAGACGAAGTGTATGGCTGGAGTGGCTGTATTATATGAGTATTTTACATTCTCAAGAATTGGAAGAGTTGGATTTAGATGAATTCTTAGGAGGCCACATAGGAACCGGAAGCTTGGATAAAGAATTAATCTATTATGAAGAATTTTTAAAATGGGGAATGGAGGGAGAAGAAAACCTTGTTTGTGAAGAAGCATTAAAGTGGTTAAACGTTAATAAACCTAAGAATATTCAAGCTTACAAACTTTGCTGGGGAGACTGTCGACCAGGTAATATTTTGTATAAAGATTTTAAGGCAAAAGCTCTTTTGGATTGGGAGATGGCGACTGTCGGTGATCCTGTTATGGATCTTGCGTGGGGTCTAGCGGTTGATGATTCCAGCAGCTTAGGATTAGAGATACCTAAACTCGAAGGTTCAATCGAGAATCAAGAGGCAATAGATATTTGGGAAAAGAACACGGGTTTTTCTACAAAGAATTATTCTTATTATAGATTGCTCGCATTATTTAAATTTTCAGTAATAATGGTGAGGGTTGCAAAAAAATTAATCATTAATGACATAATACCTCTTGATAGTGACTTTTATAAGAACAACTATGTATCAAATTATCTTAAAAAAGAATTTGAGAATATTGTCTAAATCTTGAGATGGTAGAATTTATTACAGTAGCGGTTATGCATATTTTTGCGGTTGTAAGCCCAGGTCCCGATTTTGCTTTGATAACCAGACAATGTTTTCGTTACGGAAGAATTGTTGCTTTATGGTCAAGTCTAGGAATTGCGATGGGTATCGTTTTTCATGTATTTTTATCATTAACTGGCTTGAGTCTTCTTATTCAACACCAGCCATTAATTTTTAATGTAATTAAGATATTAGGCTCCATTTATATAGCCTTTTTAGGGTTAGTATCTATCCTCTCGACGAGCAGATTACGAGAATTAGGTGAAGATTCTCCACAAGAAGTTAAGAAGTTAAAATCTTTTGCCACAGGCCTTATGACAAATACTCTTAATCCAAAAGCTTTTATTTTCTTTATTACAGTCTTTTCTTTGGTAATTTCAGAAAATACCCCAATAATGTTTAAGATATTTATGGGCGCGTACATGTCGATAGCCACTTTTGTATGGTTTTCTTTTCTTAGTGTAATGTTGACAAATCATAGAGCTAATGGAATCGTTTATAAATATTTTCCTTGGCTAGAAAAGATAACAGGTTTTTTGTTGATATTTATTTCTCTAAGGATACTTTTTGGAGAATTAGAGGTTTTTTATTGAGGTGATTATGGGCGATTTTGTTTATCCAGGAATTCTTAGTAGTGTTGCTTTGCTTGTTTATTATTTTACTTTATTCAAATCGGGAACGGCGCGTATGAAATATAAAATACTTGCACCATCTCATGATGGCCCTGATGATTATGTTAGAAGAGTGCGTGTTCATCAGAATACTCTTGAGCATCTAGCTCTTTTTCTTCCAGGATTATGGTTATTCTCTTTTGCTGTAGACCCAATATGGGCGACAGGAATAGGAATTTTATGGCCCATAGGGCGCCTTGGCTATGCTTACGGATATTATAAATCCCCTGAACAGAGGTCCCTTGGTCTATATATTAGCATGCCACCAATTTATATTTTTGTTCTTGGGTCCTTAATAAGCTTTGCCGTTAAGATTTTTAGCTAAAGGTCTTTTCGGTGATTGAATGGGGTATTTTAGGAACAGGATCAATTGCAAAGATATTTGCTAGAGCTCTAACAACTAGTAAAAAATCTAGATTGTTTGGCGTTGCCAGTCGATCAGCCCGTAATGCTAAAGAGTTCAGCGGTATGTTTGATTGTTCGGGCTTTGCTGGATATCATGAGCTAATAAATCACAACAATGTTGATGCTATATATATTGCCACGCCGCATCCCTTTCATTTTGATCTAGCCTTCAAATCTTTGGAAAAGGAAAAATCGGTTCTATGTGAAAAGCCGTTAGCCATGAATGCAACAGAAACTATGGCACTAATACATATGGCAAAAAAAAAGAATTTATTATTGATGGAAGCTTTCATGTACAGAATGCATGCCCAAACTAATAAGATAAAAGAAATCATTAAATCAGAGTTTTCCAAGAGACCGGTTTCCATTGAAGCCTCCTTCGGATTTCAGGCAAATGTTAACAAGAAACATAGACTTCTTAACCCTGTCTTGGGAGGAGGATCAATACTTGATGTTGGTTGTTACCCCTTATCTATGACGAGAATGATAGCAGGTTTAGCTAATAAAAAAGATTTCCTTGACCCAATAGAATTTGAGGTAGAATCCGAACTGAATGAGCAAGGAATAGATCTTTTTTCAAAAGCATATTTACGTTTTGAAGGAAATTCAAGCGCTACCATAAGCTCATCCATAAACAGAGAATTGGAAAACTCAGTTAAGGTTACTGATGGCAGAAAAACGCTTTTCATTCAACATCCTTGGCACTGTGGTGAATACAACAACAGAAAATCGGAAATTATTTTGGAAATTCATAATCAAGAAAAGAAGGTTATTGAAGTAGAGTCGAAGGACAGCATTTATACTAATGAAATAAATCATTTTACCAATATATTAAAAGATTCAAAAATCGAATCTGATGAAATCTCTCATTCGGATAGCTACGGAAATGCTATGGGCTTAGATATGTGGAGAAAAAAAGCTGGTGTTAAATACGTTTATGATGTTCCCGAAGATAAAGCTTCTTCATTTTTTAATCCATTATTGCAGCAAAAAGAAAATTTAATTCCACAAACGGAATTAAAAGGTTTAGACAAAAAGTTGTCCAGTCTTGTTTTTGGTTGTGATAATCAACTGGACAGCAACCACGCATTTGCAATGTTTGATCATTTCTACTCTTTAGGCGGGAATGTCTTTGATACTGCATATATTTATAACGCAGGCAAAAGTGATGAATATCTTGGGAGGTGGATAAAATCTAGAGGATTAAATGGGAAAACTGTAATTTTAGGTAAAGGTGCACACACTCCCGATTGCCTTCCAAGCTCCATTCGTATCCAGCTTCTTGAATCTCTTTCTCGTCTAAAGATTGATTGTTTGGATATTTACTGTTTGCATCGAGATAATCCTGAGGTACCTGTGGGCGAGTTTATCGATGCCCTGGAAGAATTAAAAAGAGAAGGACTAATTAAAGTGTATGGAGCTTCAAATTGGTCACTTGAAAGATTTAGAGAGTCTCATGCTTATTCTAGATCTGTAATGAAACAACCTTTTAGCCTTTTAAGTAATAATTTTAGTTTAGCAAGAATGGTCGAACCTGTTTGGCCCGGATGCAAAAGTTGTTCTGATGAACATTTTAAAAGATATTTGATAGATGAAAACATACCTGTCTTTCCATGGTCGAGTCAATCTCGAGGATTTTTTTTAGATAAAAAAGAGTTTGAAGGCCACCACCACTCTGCAAATCCTAACAAAGCTGAACAAGAAAGGGTTTGGGCCAATGATAAGAATCTACAAAGAAGGGCGCGCTGCTTTTCTATTGCGAAAGAAAAAGGTTTTGAACCAATAGAGATTGCTTTAGCCTTTGCGTTGAATCAGGAGTTTCCAACTTTTCCTTTGATTGGCCCAAGAAATTTTTTTGAAATTGAGAGTTCTGTAAAAGCCTTTAGTGTTGAGTTGAATAAAACAGAAATAGACTGGCTGGATTTACAATAATATAATTTTTAAAGAGGTATTAATTAACCGCTTACGAGTTTAATCAGATTATAGTTTAATGAATGTGCTTTAATCATGAATAAAGCACCAAGAACTGTCATAAATAATTCTGCATTTTTATCTAAGAAAAGAGCTAATATTAAAATTGTTATTCCGAGTAAACCAAACATTAAAGGTCTTCTATTTTTATGAATTGGATAACATTTAGGGATAGTTAATGAAAATAAAAAAACTATAGGTATTAGTAAAATGCTATGAAAAATCTGATAGTTGATGAACCATACAAAAGAACTGGAGGCTGCCAAGACAGATGAAATTGGAATCGCCAAACAATGGAAAGTGCAGAGTAAAGATATAAAAATCGCCGACATGTCTTTCATTCAAAAAATCCCTTTTGAAGCTATATTAATAGATGAATTTTTATTCTATTGTAAACTCTATTATTTCATATTAACAAAAATAACAACAAACATTCACTCGCTTAGATAAAAAGGAAATGAATAGAAAATCACTCACCAATCATTCCTTAATTCTCTGAGCTTAAGGAAGACTTCTTTCATATCAGGCTGGTCGGGAAGACCAGGAAAATCATTTCTTAATTTTTCTATAATATTAGGATTTTTCAAACGAAAGAAAGCATTCACCTCTTTTTCTAGTCCTAAAGTTGATACAACAGCTTCATTAGGGTTTTTAATTTTTTCTTCATCAATCATCTTCTGAGCAGCGGTATTTTGTGGTTCTCTATCTAAAGTAAACTTTAGATTATTTTCCCAATAATCGTGACCAGGGTACACTCTTGTTTGATCGGGAAGTTTGTATAACTGATTTAGAAAGGTTTCGTAAAGATCTAAAGGATTTCCTCCGCCCTTACAGTGACCGACACCAGCATTAAAAAGAGTGTCACCACAAAATATTGAAGGAGAATCGTTATTAATGAATAAACAAACATGGCTCATAGTATGTCCAGGAGTATCTAAAACTTCTAAGTTGACTGTTTTACCCACCTTTACGACATCACCTTTTTTTAAGCCAATATCCACATCTTCTATTTTATCTTTAGCCATATGATGGGCAAGAACCTGTGCTCCTGTTACTTCAACGAGTGATTTATTTCCACCAATATGATCCCAATGTTCATGAGTGTTAAGTATTTTAGTTATTTCCCATCCATTTTTTTTGCTTACGGACAGACATTGCTCATAATCAAGAGGGTCTATCGCCATAGCCTCACCAGTTTGAGGGCAAACAATTAAATAATTAAAATTACGGAATTGATTAGCTGTCCAAATTTGTTCTACTATCAAGATCAGTCTCCATATTAAAAAGTGGTTTTATCAACTATATAATACGAAAGATAATTTTAAAATATTTTAATCTATCTTTTAGATTCTTTGATCGTATTCTCCAACTTCTGGAAAAGATTTAAGTATTTTATCTAAAGAAATAAAAACTTCTTCCATTCTTTCTTTTGAGACAGGGCTCTCGCACACCACAACCAAATTTGGTGAATTGGAGGAGGCCCTTATCAGTCCCCAGCTACCATCTCCTAGGGAAACCCTCACCCCATTTATCGTTATAAGAGAGGATATCATTTGGCCAGAAAATTTTTCTTCATTCTTTTCCATATTTTCAAATACAGAAGTTATTTTTTTGACAATTTCATATTTAATATGATCTGAGCACTGTGGAGACATTGTTGGAGAACAATATGTAATTGGTAATTCATCATAAAGTTCAGATAACTTTATGGTTTTTTCTGTATCCATGAGTTTACACAATTCAATTGCTGACAAGATTCCGTCATCATATCCCCTTCCAATTGGCTTATTAAAGAAATAATGGCCAGACCTTTCAAAACCAGCAATAGCATTATTTTCAAATGTTTTTTTCTTAATGTAACTGTGTCCTGTTTTCCAATAAATCACT
>PCCF01000007.1 GCA_002731945.1 Rhodobiaceae bacterium
GAGAACAGAACCTTTAGCAAAAACTTTCCCATCTTTATTAATATATTCTATCTTATCAGCTTCTAAAATATTTTCTTGAGCTTTAATCAGTGATGAATATTGAGAAAGAAATAATATCAATAGGGATATTTTTAATAGAGCTCTGATCAAATCTCTAACTCTCTTCAGTAAATAACAAAGCAGTAATACCAGTTAATATAGCAATAATTGGAGGTAACCAGGCTGACAATATTGGATTAATAGCTCCGGAAGCACCAAATGCTTCTACTACATTTGAGAAGGTATAAATTACGAAGCCTGTGATTAAACCTCCCAATAATAAATAATTTATCTTACCTGTTCTTAGAAAATTAATAGAAAATGGCGCTGCAGCAAGAACCATCGACGCAAGAAAAAAAGGGAATGCTATTAGAATATATAATCTAGTTTTATGCCTTAACGAAGAGAAACCGGCGTTTTCAGTTATGTTTATAAATTTTGGTAATTTCCAAATAGAGAAAGTTTCTGGAGGAGAAAAATTTTCTTGAATCTGGTCGGGTGATAAACTAGTGGATATCAAGAGCGACTTAGAAAAAGAAGATGGTTGCTTGTTTTTTTGAATCCATACATCACTAAGCTCCCATTTTCCATTATCAAGTATTGCTTTGTCTGTATCTATTCTCTTAAGAAGTCTTCCTTGATTATCATGATGGAAAAATATCACATTCTCAAGATTATTTCCTTGATTACCTAAACCAAGAGCATGGATTATATAATAGTCATTATTATTTTCCCCTTCTTCTTTTAACCACAAGCCATTCTCAGATAAAGTAATTAGATTCTCTTGCCCTTGAATAAATTTTGCTTCCAATTCTTTAAATCTTTCAGTAGAGGCAGCAATAAAGGGTTGTATAAAAAAAATTATGATAAAACCTAATGCTAAAACAATAGTGATTATAGGTAATAGAAATTGCCATATAGAGAGACCACTTACTCGAACTATAATTAATTCCGAGCTCCTTGCTAGAAGAAAAAATGTTCCTAATGAACCAAATAAAATTATAAAAGGAAGCACCTCTAATAGCATTTCTGGAAGTTTTAACAAAGCTAACCTGGAAGCTAACAAAAAATCCCCTTCACCAACTTTTGAGATTCTTCTCGCTAATTCAGCAGAGTCTATCAATAAAACAACCAATGTTGATATAGCTAATGAAACAGCCAATGATATAAAGAATTTCTTAGAAAAATAGAGAGATAATGTTTTTGTTAACTTCATTAATTAGACCTTAATAAATTTATTAGATTATTTTTAAATAAATAAGACAAAACAATAACTAAAGATATTAATGGTAGAAAATACAGCATAACGACCCAGAGCACACTATTTTGTGCTAAACCCAAAAGGAAAAAATCTATGAGCTGAAATATGAAAGCTAAAGAGATAATGTAAAGAACAGAATTATTTTTTTCATTTTTTTCAAATGTCCTGCTCATTAGAAATACAAAAGATAACAAAATTAAAGTAATCGGGTGCAGTAATTGTGAGATTTTATGATGACCAACCGCCCAGAGGACGTTAAGTCTGTTTTGAGCATAAATGTCATCTTTCTTTGGATTAAATAGTTCATGCAAAAATCTTTGACTGCTATCTAAATTAAAGTTCATATCTTCAGGCAAAAACTCAGAAAATAAATATTCGTTTCTTTCAAATGTAACTATTGTTAAACCAGTTTCTGGGTTTGATAGATCTCTATGTTGGATAGATCCGTCGATCAAAATTAATTTAGGGGAATTATTTTCGTTTATAAAATAGCCTTTTTTAGCGGTATAAGTAATTGGATTTGAAGAATTCCTATTATCATGAACCAAAATACCATAAATTGAGTTATCATCATCTTTTCTCTGCGCATATACAGTTAATCCTCTAGCAGGCATTGAGAAAAGACTATCTCTAATAATTGTCGAAGAAAGATCATTTTTTAACTGAAACATTTTGTGCTTTGCATATCTCATTCCCGCAGGCGCAAGAAATAGAGAAAATAAAATTAACAGTACTGTAGAAAGAGCACCAAAATATAAAAAAGGTCTAAAAATTCTATTAACCTTTATCCCAGAAGTTATTAGAATTATGGTTTCATTCTCCCTTGCTAAATTAATCAGAACAAATGTTGTCGCGATAAATACAGACAAAGGCAATATCTGGGCTAAAACATTTGGAATTACGCTTAATGTAAGTTTTAAAAAGGTTAATATATCTGCACCTCTAATGATTGCCTCATCTAGCATTTTGAGGACCTGTATTAACCAAGCCAAAGAAAGCATTCCAAGGCAAACAAAACCCAGTGAAATTATAAGTTTTTTTATTATATATTTATCTATACTTGCCATTTTAGTTAGATTATACACTAAAAGATAAACTCTAAAGGAGTAATAAGATCATAATCACAGTATTTTTTTGGAGGATTACATGAAAATAAGATTTTTACCAAAATTATCTCGATCAAAAGGGACCTTAATTCTTGTTCTTTCAAAGAACATTTTTAAAGGTTTTAATTTGAGAAAGGAGCTTGTATCACAACTAAATAAAGTAGTTTTAAACTCTAAGTTTAGTTTTAAGAAGATGCAAACTTTAGAGATATTAGATCCAAATGACCCTAATTTTAATAAAGTACTTATAATTGGAACCGGCACACTAAACAAATTATCTTTACGTGACTTTGATCTTTTGGGTGGAAAAATAACTCAATTATCTTTAGGAGAAAGTAAGTCAAGAGTCTCGATAATATACGATAGTGCAATAAAGAAACAAGATTCCATTCTTCGTATGGCTTATGGAAGTTTACTAGGTTCTTATAGATTCAATAAGTATAAAACTAAAAAGAAAGATAAAACCACTCTCCCTTCTATTGATATAATTTCTAATAATTACAATGAGTTAAATAAATTTTTTCAAAGATATTCTGCAATATCTAAGGGTGTATTCCTTGCTCGTGATTTAGTGAATGAACCAAGCAATATCCTTTATCCTAAAGAATATAGCAGAAGAGTTCTTGAGTTAAGAAAGTTAGGAATAATTGTCGAGGTTCTAGGAGAACAAAAAATGAAAAGTTTGGGAATGAATTCCCTCCTAGGAGTTGGTTTAGGGAGTCAACATGAAAGCCAGTTGGTAATAATGAAATGGAACGGATTAAAAAATAAAAAAACTAAACCTATATGCTTTGTTGGGAAAGGAGTTTGTTTTGATTCTGGTGGAATTTCCTTAAAACCTGGATCTAAAATGGAAGAAATGATAGGCGATATGGGTGGATCCGCCGCTGTAGTTGGATTGATGAAATCTCTTGCACTCAGGAAGGCCAAGGCAAATGTTGTTGGAGTAGTAGGTCTAGTTGAAAATATGCCTGATGGAAAAGCTCAAAAACCAGGAGATATTGTAAAGTCTATGTCAGGACAAACGATAGAGATTCAAAACACTGATGCAGAGGGAAGATTAGTTCTAGCGGATGCGTTATGGTATACACAAAAAAGATTCAAACCCGAGTTTATCGTTGATCTTGCTACTTTGACAGGAGCGATACTATTCTCTTTGGGAAATGTCATATCTGGAATTTTTAGTAATAATGATAAATTGGCAGATAAAATTTATAAAGCTGGACAAGTTAGTGGTGATAGAGTTTGGCGATTGCCCTTGGATGAGGCTTATGACAAAATGATTGATTCCCAATTCGCAGATATGAAGAATATTGGACGTGGTAGAGCTGGATCTATTACTGCTGCCCAATTTTTAAAACGTTTTGTTAATGAGGTTCCTTGGACACACATCGATATTGCAGGAACGGCAACAGGAATGCCAAAAAACTCTATTAATACCAGCTGGGCTACTGGTTTTGGGGTTCACCTTTTAGATACCTTAATTAATCAAAACTTTGAGTCATAATTGACAGAATTTGCATTTTATAAAACGAGCAATTTTAGTGTAGATGAAACATTTTATATCCTCGCCCAAAAGGCTTTAGAAAAGAACTTGAATTCTGTTGTAATTTTTGAAACCAAAGAAGTACTGAAAGATATTAGCATTATGTTATGGTCAAAGAAACCAGAGTCGTTTCTACCCCATAGTATAGAAAGAGATAATTTAAGTAATGATAGTCCAATTTATCTTACTACAAGAGAAGACAATCCGAACAAATCGCAAATAATTTTTTCTCCCGAGGGGGTATTAGTAAAAAAATCAAAAAATTGGAAAAGATGTATATATATATTTGATCATGATGATATTAGTACGTTTGATAGATTAAAGGAGCACTACTTTTTATTAGAAAATTCCGAAGAGAAAATCGAACTTTATGAACAAAACAAAGGAAACTGGATAAAAAACAATTATATGAGGTAAGAATGAGTATAGAAAAAACTTTATCTATAATAAAACCTGATGCCACAAAAAGAAATATCACTGGAAAAATTATAAGCTGTTTTGAGGAACAGGGTTTGAGTATTGTGGCTCAAAAAAGGATTTTATTATCAGAGTCAAAAGCCAGAGAATTTTATGCCGTGCATTCAGAAAAACCATTTTTTGAAGATTTAGTTAAATATATAACCTCAGGTCCTGTAGTTGTTCAGATTCTAGAGGGACAAGATGCTATTGCAAGAAATAGAAAGATAATGGGAGCCACCAATCCAGAAGAAGCTGAAGAGGGAACAATTAGAAAACAGTTTGCTTTATCGGTAGAGGCAAATTCTGTTCATGGTTCAGATTCTCAAGAAACTGCAAAATCAGAGATTAAATTTTTTTTTGATAATTCTGAAATAGCTCCTATTGATTAGGAGGATTTTTAGTAAATCTTTTCTGAATTTCTTCTAACTCTTTTACGGCTTGATTGCTATATATTATCTTGTCTTCGTTAATAATGATATTTCCTTCGGAAAACAATTTTAGGCAAAAGGGATACAAAGTATGCTCAAGCTCTAAAACCTTTTTTCCCAGAGTTTTTTCATTATCGTGCGGGCTTACATAGGTTGCTGCTTGAGCTATAATAGGGCCTTCATCTACTCCCGTTCTTACCAAATGAACAGTACACCCCGACACTCTTGCACTAGAATTTATCACCCTTTTATGTACATCAAGACCTTTAAATGAAGGTAATAATGAGGGGTGTATGTTAAGTTGTTTGTTAAACCAATTATTGACAAAGTTTTCACCAAGTATTCTCATAAACCCAGCATTACAAATGAATTCAATATTATTTTCCTTTAATTTCTCATTCAGATTTTCATCGAAGTGTTCTCTATTATCAAAATCTTTATGATTCACAATTTCTGTCTTTATATTATTTTTAATAGCATAATTAAGGCCCTTAGCGGTCGGGTCACTGGATAATACCAATTCTACACTTGCAGACTTAATATCTTTATTACAAGAGTCTATTATTTTGGTCATATTTGACCCTCGGCCTGATATAAGGATTCCTACTTTCATTTGTTAAGATTTATACGTAATCAACCTTTGAGCCTTCCCCTTTATTCTCTACTATCTTTCCAATTTTATAAGGTTCTTCACCATATTTAGATAGAAAATTCATAATTTCTTTATCTTTTTTCTGATCAACAATAAGAACCATTCCTATTCCGTAATTAAAGGTTTTTAGCATTTCAGATTCCTTAATATTTCCTGAACGATAAAGCCATTTATAGATCTTAGGTTTTTCCCAAGTTAAAACATCAATTTCTGCTGTAATATTTTTACCTTTAAATATACGTGGAATATTTTCAGTTAAACCACCACCAGTTATATGAGCTATTCCCTTTACACCTTCTGTATTTTTTAATAATTGCAAAATCTGTTTTACGTAAATTTTTGTTGGGGAAAGGAATTCCTCCAAAAAAGTTTTGCTATTATCATATGGTGTTTTATCATGAATATCTAATTTCATATTTTTAATAATATTTCTCACTAAAGAGTAACCATTAGAATGTAACCCTGATGAAGGAATGCCAATGATCACATCACCACTAACAACATTTCTTGGTAGAAGTTTTTCTCTTTCCACAGCTCCAACAGAGAAACCAGCAAGATCAAAATGATTTGGATTATAAAAATCAGGCATTTCTGCGGTTTCTCCGCCTATAAGAGCACAATTAGCCTCTTCACATCCTTCTGAAATGCTTTTGATTACTCTTCGAGCAATCTTTTTTGATAATGATCCCGTTGAGAAATAGTCTAAAAAGAATAGTGGCTCTGCTCCTTGAACAATAAGGTCGTTAACACACATTGCGACCAAATCTATGCCGATATTCTCATAACAGTTATTTTCTATTGCCAATAAAAGTTTAGTACCAACTCCATCAGTAGAAGAAACTAGTAATGGATCATTGTAACCTATTGCCCTAATATCAAAGATACCCCCAAAACCTCCTAACTCTACATCTGCGCCAAGTCTGTTGGTTTTTTTAACAATAGGTTTTATCTCCTCTACAAGCTGACTACCTTTTTTTGTATCAACTCCTGAAGAAGAGTAGGTTAATGACTTCTTTTTTTTATTCAAAAATTTATCCTCTTTTATAGATTGCTCAGCAAATGTTTTTTGTTGAACTATTCCTTAAAAAGGCTCAGCATATAAATGTAAAAAGGCATAAAAATTTATATAATGAATCTCCCCAATATTATAACTATTTTAAGACTATTCTTAACCCCACTAATTGTTTGGTTAGTTCTAACAGAAAATTATATTCTTGGTTTTATTTTTTTTGTTTTTTCTGGATTATCTGATGCTTTAGACGGGTATTTAGCTAAAAAATTTAATCAAAGTAGTTTGTTAGGCAGTTATCTGGATCCAATTGCCGATAAAGTTCTGATAGTATCAACCATTCTAGTTCTCGGTTACAACGGTCTAGTCCCTATTTGGTTAATAATAATAATTGTATCAAGAGACATTGCAATTTTTGGAGCTGTTTTGATTTCTTTTATAATTGGTAGTAATTTAAAAATTAAGCCTCTTACAGTCAGTAAAATAAACACTTTTCTTCAAATATTTTATATAGCCATAATATTTTTGATGCAATTTGATATTCTTCTACCTGAAGAAAGCATAAGGATATTTTATCTTTTAGTGACTTATTTAATCGCTATTTCCACAATAGTTTCTTGGCTCTTTTATTTACAGCTTTGGTTAATAAATATGAAAGTTATAAATTTTTATGAAGAATAGACCAAATTTAGAAGAACAATTAACTATAGAAATGCCGCAAAAATATTTTTTCGGGAGAGAAGACTTTATGGTAACAAAGTCAAACATAGAAGCTTTGGCCTTTATTGATGAATTTATCAAAAGCAATCAGAGGATAGGTTTATTAGTTGGCTCTCCAGGAAGCGGAAAATCACATCTTATTAAAATTTTTATGAATTCGATAGAAACTGGATTATCTAAGATAATTACCTTACCTAGTAATAATCTATTCAATGAGTTTGAAAAGAATGAATTTACTATTATCGAAGATATACACAATATAAATTTAAAGTTTTCTGAAGAAGATCTTTTGCACGCTATCAATATTTCTAAGGAAACAAAAAGAAGTCTAATAATGACTTCAAGAATTCCTATTTCAAGGTTTGAAATAAAGTTAACTGATTTAAGATCAAGACTCGAATCAATATCAGTGACATTTATCGAAGAGCCAGATGATGAATTGATGAAATCAATAATATTGAAGATGTTGAGAGATAGGCAATTAATGGTGAGCCCGGCAATTATAGAGTTTTTAATGAAAAGACTCGAAAGAACTTATCTAGAAATAAATAGGACAATTAATTTAATTGATAAATATGCTCTAGAGAAGGGAAAGAGAGTTTCTATTAGTCTTATTCGTGAAATCTTTAATTAATGCTGTCTAAATTTCTTTTAAAACAACGTTTCCAGAATCCATTGTTATTCCAATTCTTCCGTTTTTGAAATCTACTGCTTTTTTACCAAAAATCTCGTATCTCCAACCCCTGAGAGTTTTTATATTTGCGTTATCATTCATAATTAACTTTTCTAAATCATCTTTATTAGCAATAAGTTTTTGGGCAACGCCGTATTCTGCGGAAATAGAATCTAATAAAATCTTTAGGATTGAGATCTTAGCAGATATTCCTTGCGAAAGTCGGTTATGGTTCGGTATCTCAGGCAAGTTATTTAGTTTTACTGACTTTGCGTTCCTTATTTCTTCTAAAATTTCATTTATAGAACTGAGCTTAATATTGATTCTCGAAAAAGATCTTAATCCAGAAATTTCTTTTTCTGATGTAGGCTGTGAAGAAGATATCTCATATATTGCTTCGTCACGTAAGAGTTTTCCTCTTGGAATATCTAATGCTTGTGATTTTTCTTCTCTCCATTTTGCAAGATGAAACATTATTGAAATAGATTTTTCATCACTGCTTCTTATTTTTAATCTTTTCCATGCGTTATCAGGATCTTGTTTATAGGTTTCCTTAGAGATGAGGATATTCATTTCTTCTTTAACCCAGTTTTCACGTTTATTATCGAAAACTTGTTTTTTTATTATTGGGTATAAATCAAAAAGATGGGTTACATCAGATATTGCATAATCTTTTTGTTTCTTACTCAATGGTCTTTTTTCCCAATTAGTAAATCTTGAAGTCTTATCAATCTTCTTATTCAGCATTCTAGAGACTAATCTCTCATAACCTATAGATTCCCCAAATCCACATACCATGGCGGCAATTTGTGTATCAAAAATATTCTTCGGGACATTGTTGGTTAAGTTGTAAAAAATTTCTATATCTTGCCTACCAGCATGGAATATTTTTGTTATTGAATCGTTCTCTAATAAATCTATGAGGGGAGCTAAATCTATTCCATTTACTAATGGGTCTATTATAGAAGCTTTTTTTCCATCAAAAACTTGTATTAAGCATAATTTTGGCCAATAAGTTCTCTCTCTAATAAATTCTGTATCAATAGCTATATATTCAGCCTTTTCGTATGATTTACATATTTTATGAAGGTCGTTATTGGACTTTATATAGAGCATTTAAAACTTATACAGAAGAAAACATTTCTTGTCCTTGACAAAAGTGTATTAAATTGTCCTATTGCGACAATTAAGAGAAATTTAGAATGAATGAATATAGAACTCATAAGTGCAATGAATTAGGGTTAGATAACATTGATAATTCAGTAAAATTGTCAGGATGGGTCCACAGAAAAAGAGACCATGGTGGGCTTCTTTTTATTGATTTACGAGATAATTTTGGCCTTACCCAATTAGTTTTTGATCCTGATAGCGAATCATTTAACGATGCTGAAAAGATTAGAAACGAATCAGTGGTAATGGTAAAAGGAAAGGTGATAAGAAGAAGTGAAGACGCAATAAATAAAAATTTACCAACGGGAGAAGTAGAGGTATATGTAAAAAAATTGGAAATCTTATCAGAGGCTGAAGATTTACCCATACCTGTCTTTGGAGAACCTGACTATCCTGAGGATTTGAGGTTAAAATACAGGTTTTTAGACTTAAGGCGTGAAACTCTACACAATAATATTATATTAAGATCAGAAATTATTAACTTCATTAGAGAAGTTATGAAAGAAAATGACTTTCTTGAATTTCAAACTCCAATACTTACTGCATCAAGTCCCGAAGGAGCCAGAGACTTTCTTATTCCTTCAAGGATACATAAAGGGAAATTTTATGCTCTTCCTCAAGCTCCACAACAATTTAAACAGCTTTTAATGGCCTCCGGCTTTGACCGTTATTTTCAGATTGCCCCATGTTTTCGTGACGAGGATGCAAGGGCAGATAGATCACCAGGTGAATTCTATCAGCTTGATATAGAGATGAGTTTTGTTACTCAGGAAGATATCTTTGATACTGTAGAACCCATTCTTAGAAAGATTTTTGAAAAATTCTCTAGAGATAAAAAAATTAACAAAAAATTTCCTAAAATACCTTTCCATGATTCTTTGAGTAAATATGGAACTGATAAACCAGATCTTCGTATTCCTATAGAAATGAAGGATGTAACAGAAATATTTAAAGGATCTGGATTCAAAATATTTTCTGACTCTATTGTAAATGATAACAATGTGCGTGTTTGGGGTATACCTGCAAAAAAAGGCGGTTCCAGAGCATTTTGCGATAAAATGAATTCTTGGGCTATTGAACAAGGGCAACCAGGGTTGGGTTATATTATTTATAAGGATAAGAAAGGGGTCGGGCCGATCGCTAAGAATATTGGTGAAAACAGAACTTCAGAAATAAAGAATTTATTTTCTTTAGATGATAGTGATTCTGTTTTTTTCATATGTGGTATTCCCGATAACTTTCTTAGCTTTTCTGCATCAGCTAGAAAAAGAATTGGAACTGAACTTAAATTAATTAATGAGGATAGATATGAATTTTGCTGGATAGTTGATTATCCAATGTATGAGCTTAATAAAGATACAAAAAAAATTGATTTTTCTCATAACCCTTTTTCTATGCCTAAAGGCGGATTAGAGTCTTTAGAAAGTCTGAATCCACTCGAGGTAAAAGCTCAACAGTATGATATAGTCTGCAATGGTATTGAGTTATCTTCAGGGGCAATTCGGAATCATAGACCAGACATTTTGGTAAAGGCTTTCGAAATAGCCGGCTATGATTTGAAAGAAGTTGAGGATAAATTTGGAGCAATGTTAGATGCCTTTAAATACGGAACTCCTCCTCATGGAGGAATTGCCCCAGGAATAGATAGAATAGTGATGCTTTTAGCGGATGTTGATAATTTAAGAGAAGTGATAGCATTCCCAATGAATCAGCAAGCGCAGGATTTACTTATGAATGCTCCTTCAGGTGTATCTGAAGAGCAAATTAAAGATTTAGGTATTAAAATTATAAAGAAAAAAGAATAGAATAATTGAAATGAGATCATTTTTTCTTGAAATATTTACTTGGTGGAATAGCCAAACTTTCGGAACAAGAGTATTCACTTTACTGAATGGAAAAAAAGTAGGTAGTGATTCGGAGGGGAATATATTTTATGTACACAAAAGAAATGCTAATAAGCGTTGGGTAATATATAATGGACTTATGGATGCTTCGCGAATTCAAGCAATTTGGCATGATTGGATACATCACCGAACCGATGAAATTCCTAATCAACAGGATTTAGAGATTCTTGATTGGTATAAACAACACAAAAGTAATATTACAGGAACAGTAGACTCTTACTTTCCCAATCAATTAAATTCCAACATCTCTCAAAATTTGCAGAAACACTATAAAGCCTGGCAACCGGAGACAGAAGAATGAGATCAAATGTTTTTGAGGCTTTTATAGGAGGTTTAGTAGTCATTTTGGCAGCTGCATTCCTTTTTTATGGCTTCTCCATAACAAAATCTAATAATGGAGATAATTATACAATTTATGCTACATTTAATCGTGTAGATGGTATTCAAATTGGCTCAGATGTTAGGATATCTGGGATTAAAATTGGAACTGTTTCTGAACAATCCCTTGATCAAACAAATTATGAGGCTAAACTTTCTCTCGTTATAAACAAAACTATCAAAATTCCTGATGATAGTTCCGCTAAGATAACAATGGATGGGCTATTGGGGGGAAGTTACATTTCTATAGAGCCTGGGGGCAGTTTAAATTATATTTTGGAAAGTCAAGAAATTTTATTCACACAAGGTTCTGTTGATTTGATTGGTTTAGTTGGTCAGACGTTGTTCTCTGTCGAAGAAAAGAATTAAGGTCTCTCCTTATTATTCTGGTAATCTTCTAACCAGTTTATGTCATAATCTCCATTTAGAAATTTTTCTTGTTCCAATAAATCTAAGAAGAAAGGAATTGTTGTCTCAATTCCTTCTATTACAAATTCTTCCAGTGATCTTTTTAATCTTTTTATGCATGAAATCCTGTCCTTGTCGTAAACAATTAATTTAGCAATTAAACTATCGTAATGAGGGGGAATCTCTAATCCAGAATAACATCCTGAATCCACTCTTACCCCTGGTCCTCCAGGATCGTAAAAATTAGAGATTATTCCTGGACTTGGAATAAAGGTATCAGGATTCTCTGCGTTAATTCTACATTCTATAGAATGGCCAGAAGGATTAAGTGAGTTCTGATCTACCGACAATTTATATTTTGAAGCAGATAATATTTGTTCCTTAACAATATCAAAATTATATATTTCCTCAGTGACGGGGTGCTCAACTTGAAGTCGAGTATTCATTTCCATAAAATAAAAATTACCATCCTCATATAAATATTCAACCGTGCCAACGCTAGAGTAATTTATTGATTTAAGACTATCGACAGTTAATTGACATATATCTTTTCTAATTTTTCTATCAACTATTGAAGGAGATTCCTCCAAAAGCTTCTGGTTTCTTCTTTGAATAGAGCAGTCTCGTTCACCTAAATGGATTAAATTATTGTATTCATCACCAATAATTTGTACCTCTATATGCTTAGGATTTTGAAGATATTTTTCAATATAAACCCTTTCATCATTGAATATTTTTTTTGCCTCAAGCGCAGATTTTTTTAGAGATGAGTCCAGATCTTTCTCCTCTAAGACCTTAGTCATTCCTCTTCCTCCGCCTCCAGATGAGGCTTTAATTATTATTGGATAACCAATCTTATCAGCTATTTTTTTGGCTTCTTTGAAATCTTTTACTTCACCATTAGATCCTGGAATAATAGGTATACCAAGATTTACTGCAGATTTTTTTGCTAAAATCTTATCTCCCATCATTTTAATATGTTCAAATTTTGGACCAATAAATTTTATCGAATGAGCTTCCAGTTTTTCAACAAAACCAAAATTTTCGGATAAAAACCCATATCCAGGATGAACTGCATCAGCTCCTGATATTTCACAAGCAGAAATTATTGCTGGTATATTTAGATAAGATTTTAGTGAAGGAGGTGGCCCAATGCAGATACTTTCATCAGCCATCTTGACGTGCATTGCATTTTCGTCAGCAGTAGAGTAGACAGCTACGGTTTGGATACCAAGTTCTTTACAAGCTCTTAATATTCTTATAGCAATTTCACCTCTATTTGCGATTAAGACTTTGTTAAACATTTTTATTCAATTATGACTAAAGGATCACCGAATTGAACAGGTTGTTCGTCTTCAACTAAGATTTCCAAAATTTTTCCACCTTTATCAGCTACTATTTCGTTCATAGTTTTCATAGCTTCAATTACTAAGAGAGTTTGTCCTTTTTTTATCATTTCTCCCTTTTCAATAAATTTCTTTGATCCAGGTTCAGGTTGGAGATAGACAGTGCCAATCATAGGAGCATTGATAGTATTATTATTTTTTGTAGAATCTTCTTTTTTGTTAATTGATTCTTGATTGTCCTTTCGATCAATATTAGTTAATGAATTTGTTAATCCAAGGTTAGTATTCAATATATTTTTAGAAACCTTAATCCTTCCAATTTTTTCATTGTCTATTTCAATTTCTGAGATTCCTAACTCATCAAGTAAATCCACCATTTCCTTGATAGCTTTTCTCTCAATATTGGTTATTATTTTCTTATCATTTTCTGGCAAAAAGATTCTCCAGTTACTATATTTTATTAATCAATGCTTTTAGTGCAAAAATATATCCCTCAACTCCTAGACCACTTATAATACCGTCCGCAGCCTTTGATACATAGGAAATATGTCTAAAATTTTCACGTTTATAAATATTAGACAAATGAACTTCTATAATTGGAAGTTTAGAGCTTAATAAAGCATCATAAATTGCTATCGAAGTATGTGTGTATCCTGCTGGATTAATAATTATTCCTTTACTTTCTTTAGACGCAGTCTGAATTAACTCTATTAACTCACCCTCATGATTGCTCTGTTCAAATACTATTTCTAAGCTGTTCGTTTTTGCAATTTTATTGAGAGATTTTTCAACATCTTTAAGAGAAGATCTTCCATATATTTCCGGTTCTCTTTCTCCTAAAAGGTTTAGATTAGGTCCATTTAATATATAAATCTTTTTTTTCATAAAATTTATTAAAGTTCAAAATCAATAGAATTTTTCTTTCACTTTAGTTTAATGCGATAATTTTTCATAGATTATAATAATAATTTCTTGTTATAAATTGGCTAAGGAATCGATAAAATCTTCTTTACCTATTGAGCCTGGTATTACTTCTTGACCAATTATAAATGTTGGGGTTCCATCAACACCGATCTTTTCCGCAAGTATTTTATTTTCCTTAATTATCTTTAAATTACTTTCTTTTTCCATATCATGTATGAGCATTTCTACGTTGATATCAATTTCGTTCGCCAGTTCCTTAATTTTTTTTAAATCAATACGACTTTTTTGAGATAGTAGTTTCTGGTGCATTTCGAAGTATTTACCCTGTTTTTTTGATGCTATTGCAGCTTTAGAGGCAAGTAGAGAGCTTTCCCCCAAAATTGGGAATTCTTTTAATATTATTTTGATTTCCTTATCTTCTAAAATTAATTCCATTAATTCAGTAAAATTCCTTTTACAATAACCACAATTATAATCAAAGAATTCTATGATAACTTTCTCACCTTTAGGATTTCCTAGGAAAAAATCGTTATCCTTCAACAACGATTCCTTTAGATCTAGAATTATTTTACTAGTTTTGGCGTTATCATTATTTTTTTTCAATTCTTGCATTTTTAAGAATACATCAGAGAAAAGAGCTGGTTCCTCATAGAAGATCTTTGCTAATTTTTCTTTACTTAATTTCTCGTTTTTAAACACACCATAGGAATAACCTAAGAGAAAAAACAAAACTATTGAGATAAGATAAATTATTAATTTATAATTTCTTATATTGGGCACTTTCTTCTCCATTGTTTCGTATTTTCTGAATCCAAAATTATATCATCAGCCCTTAAAGATAAAGGTGACGATAGTGCTAAATATTTTTTTGAACGACCTGCATGAAAGGAAGCTTTTTCTAGGTTTCCTAAGATAAAATATCTTTCGGCCGTCGATAGTTCAGCCTTTCCTATATTTCCCAATCTAGATTCAGCAATAGCCATTTGAAAATAAATCTGAGGATTTTTAGGATCCAAATCTATAGCTTTTTTTAGGAGCATTAATGCTCTTTGAGTTTCATCTTTGTTACTAATAGCTAAGAGAGCAGTTGCTAATGCTACATAAATAAGCGGTTCTTTGTGAGAATATTTCAAAGCTTCTTCGTAGGGTTCTATAGATAGGTCAATTTTTCCAGATTCATAATATATTTGTCCCTTTAACTCATAAAACCAAGGGTTTTTAGGGTACTTCATTATCAATATATCTATAGTTTCTATAGCTTCATCTATTAAAGCTTTCCTGTATAAGGCTATAGATAATGCATAGAGATTGTCTTCTTTATTTTTGTCTTTGAACAGCTTTATTATTTGATCTGGTTTTTGTAGGAATCCTTTTAATTTTGCTCTTATCATTTTGTATCTTTGTAAAATATCTTCAGATTCCTCTTTATTGAAAAAAGGAGAATTTAATGCTTTCTCTTCCAAACTCCTAATTCTTTGCCTAGAAACAGGATGGGAGCGCACTCTAATACTTTGACTTTTCGAGCTTAATGCCTCTTGATCTGCAAAACCATAAAGCACGTCAATCATGCCTTTAGAAGATAAACCAAGATTTTCGAGGTATGTGAAAGAGGCCTGATCAGCAGCCGATTCTTGTCCTCTAGAATATTTTGCAACCATACCTTTGGCTATTTGTTGACTACCAAGTAAAAAACCTTGGGCTGCATCACTGTCACCGGCCACTGCAGCTCCAATTCCCAGAAGTAGACCAATAATCAGAGGAGTTTGGGCATTTTTTAAAGCAATATCTGATCTTGCTAGATGACCTCCTGCAATATGACCAGTTTCATGGGCTAAGACCCCCCTTAACATCGAAGGAGAGTTAAATTCCATTATTAGGCCAGTATTTACAAATATTTTCTGACCACATGCTACAAAAGCATTAACTGCATCATCGTTAAATAAGTACAAATCAACAGAAGAGTAATTGAGATTTGCTACATTAAAGAGAGGTTTAGAGATTTCATATAAGAATCTTTCTGTTTCTGCATCTCTTACCATTCCCCCGCAATGTAATTTATTATTAGTGGAAAATAATAATATAATGAAAAATACTATTTTTATTTTATAAAAATTTTTATTTAGTAAATTAACTGGCATTAGAAAGTTATTTATTCCACCAACCGTCTTTCTTTTCTTTAGCTTCTATATTCTTATCAGATTTAACTGGAGCACCAATATAATTATCGTTATTTTTCTCTTCTTTAATACTTTTAGTCTTTTTTACTTCTGTCTTTTTATTTATATCTTCTTTTGTTTCCTTTCTTACTTCTGCCTTTTTATTTATATCTTCTTTTGTTTCCTTTCTTATATCTTTGTTTTTATTACTTTTTGTTTTGGATGAATCTTTTTCTTTTATGATCGTTTTCTTTCCTTCAGTTTTAGTCTTTTCTTTAATTTGAGATTTCTCAGGTTTTTTTCTGTTTCTATTATTTTTTCTTATTTCATCATTCTTTTTCAAAGCCAGCTTGTTAAGTTTGCTATCATAGAGGGTTATATTTTTTTCTTCACCTCTAAGTGCATTATTAGCTTTCAGATTTATTGAAATTTTGTTTTCCTTTTCTAGATCAGAAAGCTGTTCTCTTTTTCCATTTATAATAAAATTTAATAGATCCAAGGGTATTTCTACATTTGCTTTTGTCGCTCTTTCATCTTTAACTGCTTTACTTAAATTTCTAAAAAATTCTAAAGAAATTGATTCCATTGATCTTAAAGAACCAGAGCCATTACATGTAGGGCAAACATCATAATTTTCTTCTTGAACACTTGACCTTATTCTTTGGCGAGACATCTCCAATAAACCAAAAGAACTTATCCTTCCAACTTGGATTTTTGACCTATCAGACTTAAGCGATTCTTTTAATTTTTTTTCAATTAAACTTCTATTTTTAAACTTTTCCATATCGATAAAATCGATAACAATAAGTCCAGCCATATCCCTAAGACGTAATTGCCTTGCTATTTCCTGAGCTGCTTCCTGATTTGTCCTTACAGCCGTGTCCTCAATGTTATAGTCCTTCTTAGAAGTGCCTGAGTTAACGTCTATTGCTACTAATGCCTCTGTCTGGTTAATAACTAAAGATCCTCCAGACTTCAAATTGACTTTCTCAGAAAATATAGAATTCAACTGTTCTTCAATTTTGTCCTTTTGAAATATAGGGGCGTTTTCTTTCCATTTCTGTACTTTTACTGCATGACTGGGCATTATCATTTTCATAAAGCTTTTTGCTATTTTGTATTTTTCATCACCGTCTATGTATATTCTGTCGATTTCCTTAGTGTAAGAGTCTCTTATAGTTTTTTTTATTATATTCCCATCCTCGTAAATTATATTAGGAGCTTTTGCAGAGAGTGTTTCTTCTCTAATTTTATTCCATGCTTTTATTAAGTAATTATAATCTTTTCTTATTTCTGATTGTGTAGTATCGCCCCCAGCTGTTCTTATTATTAACCCCATGTCATTAGGTATAGTTAATTTTTCAAGGATCTTTTTAATTTTTTTCCTTTCTTGAGAATTGTTTATTCTTCTACTTATTCCACCACCTCTGCCGCTGTTGGGCATAAGAACACAATATCTTCCTGGAATAGATATATATGTGGTTGCAGCGGCTCCCTTATTTCCTCTTTCTTCTTTTACAATTTGTATAAGTACTATTTGATGTTTTTTTATTACTTCTTGAATCTTATATTTAACTTTATAGGGTTTTTCTCTTTTTACCTTACTTTCTTCTAACGTGTCTCCAGCTATATTATCAATTGATGTATGATTTTCAGATATTTCGCCTTCTTCAAGATTTCTTAAAGAATTATTCTTCTCTAAATCTTTTAATTTTTTCTTATCCGCTACAGGTATCTGATAATAATCTGGGCTTATTTCGGAAAAAGGAAGAAACGCATTACGATTTCCTCCGTATTCTAAGAATGCTGCTTGAAGAGAAGGTTCAACTCTTATTACCTTGGCGAGGTAAATATTTCCCCGTATCGGTCTTCTTGAGCTAAACTCGTAATCATAATCTTCTAATCTTTTGTTTTTGACTATAGCAACTCTCGTTTCTTCTTGACGAGCTGCATCTATTAGTATTTCGTTTGACATCTAATTGTTCTCCCAAAATTGGAATACAACTAGACAATTTAATACTCATATCAGTATACAAAAATTTATTTCTTACATAATATTCCAATTTGTTCTCTGTTTCTTAAAAGGATAAAATTGATGCTACAACTTCATCCCAAAGTTAAATTTATTTGCAAAAATTAATTTATTTAATTAATGCTTCGACTCCTTATATATTTATTCACTAGAATTTGACAAGCTTCTATTGTAATAGTTAGGGAAAATGCGGGTTTCCAATAAATATTTTTTAACTTTATTTGTATTATTCTTCATCTTTATAGCTTTTGAAGCATATTCAAAAGAACCTGTAGTTGTATCTAAAATTAGATTTGCTGACATTGAGGGCGGGGTAAGAGTCGTTGTAGATTTAAATGATCATATAAAATATGAATACTTGACCCTAGGTAACCCTAACAGATTTGTAATAGATCTTGAGAATGTTGTTTATGATAAGAAATTTTCATTTCCTAGACCCAAGGGAGTAATTAATGACGTTAGGTTTGGATCGCCTTATGATGAAGTTTCGAGGATTGTTTTCGATTTAAATTATTCCGTCAATGTAAAAGGGGTGAAAATCCTTAAGCCTAGCTCAGGATCAAAAAGAAGATTGAGTTTTGACTTAAATGTTGATGAGTCCAGAATCGTGTCAAAAAAGAACAAAAAAAGTATTATAGAAAAAAAAGACTTAGTTGTTACCTCTAAGAAATCAAAAAGGAAAATTACAATAGTTATTGATCCTGGGCATGGAGGAAAGGATCCCGGAACATCATACCCCGGGCAATTTAATGAAAAAGATGTAGTTTTGAGATTTTCTTCCATATTAAAGCAAAATTTACAAAAAAATCCAAAATATAGAGTTTTCTTGACTAGGGAAGATGACTCATTTGTTCCTCTGAGCCAAAGAGTAGATTTTGCTAATACGAAAAGTGCAGATTTATTTATTTCAATTCATGCTGATGCATCAAGAAATAATGATGTTAAAGGTTTCTCCGTTTATACGTTGTCCAAAAAAGGAATAGATAGGGAATCAGAAAAATTAGCCAAACGAGAAGATAGTTTATATTTAATTTCTAGGGAACATAAAATAAGGGGGATAAATCTAAAAAATGCAAAAGGTTTAAAAGAAAATTATTATATAACTAGCGCCTTGAAAGAAAGCCAACTCCGCTCTACTAAGTTTGCAAGTATACTGGTTGATAAGGTTTCAGAAAGAACCAGATTACTGAAAAGGGCGCAAAGATACGCGGGTTTTGCTGTTCTTAAATCAGCATATTTTCCAAGTATTTTAGTGGAACTTGGATTTGTTACAAATGAGAATGATAGAAAAAATTTATTAAGTAGAAATTGGTTAACAAGGATTTCATATACATTTATAGATGCTATAAATGAGTATTTTAACTAATAACGTAAGGTCTTTGAAGATGAAGAAAGAAGTTTTGAAAATAATTGAAGAAATTAACGAATCTATAGGTTTGTTTAGGAGGTATCTTTGACTGGGATAAATCACTAAAAAGATTGGAAGAATTAGATTCAATTACTGAAGAAGGTAATATCTGGGATAACCAAGAAAAAGCTAAAAAGTTAATGCAGGAGAAGTCTCACCTCCAAGATTCAATCGATAAATGTAACGATATTGAAAAGAAGTTAAGTGATTTGCTCGAATTAATTAAGCTTGGAGAAGAAGAAAAAGAAGAAGAGATCATTAATGAATCAATTGAATTCCTTAAAGACCTTTCTTCTAAGGCCAATATTCTTAGCACAGAAACACTTCTATCTGGAGAGGCAGATGAAAATTCTGCTTTTGTAGAATTTCATCCAGGAGCAGGCGGTACCGAAAGTCAGGATTGGGCAGAGATTTTAATGAGAATGTATGTACGTTGGTCTGAAACAAAGAATTATAGTATTGAAATTGTTGAAAGAGCGGATGGAGAAGAGGCAGGAATTAAAAGCGGCACTATCAAAGTTACCGGAAAAAATGCTTATGGTTGGTTAAAGACTGAATCCGGCATACATAGATTAGTAAGAATATCTCCATTTGATTCTCAAAAAAGAAGACATACGAGTTTTGCGAGTGTATGGGTCTACCCCGAAGTTGATGACGATATATCAATTGATATAAAAGAGAATGATTGTAGGATTGATACATATAGATCCTCTGGAGCTGGAGGGCAACACGTCAACACTACGGATAGTGCTGTCAGAATTACTCATCTTCCTAGCAATATAGTGGTTCAATGCCAATCTCAAAGATCCCAACATAAGAACCGAAGCACCGCTTGGTCTATGCTAAGAGCTCGGATTTATGAGCTCGAATTGCAAAAAAAAGAAGAGGAATCTCAAAAAATAATAGATAAAAAGTCAGAGATAGGCTGGGGGCATCAGATCAGATCTTATGTTTTACAGCCATATCAACTAGTAAAAGATTTAAGAACAGAATTGGAGAATACAAATCCTCAAGAAGTGCTCGATGGCAACATAGATAATTTTTTGAGTGTAGCCTTATCGCAAAAGGTTCAAAGAAAAGAGTCAAATTAACAGCTTATTCTCTCATAAACTTCCTTTGCGTGGCCTTTAACTTTAACTTTACGCCATATATTCTCAATTTTACCCTTGTCACTTATTAGGAAGGATGATCTTTCTATACCCATATAAATTCTTCCATACATCTTTTTTTCGACCCAAACACCAAATTTCTCAATAACTTTTCCTTCCTGATCCGAGCCCAATTTGATTTTAAGTTTATGTTTTTCAATAAAATTTTGGTGAGTTTTAATGCTATCTTTAGATATTCCAATTATTTCAACATTCAAATTCTTAAAATCTTTGAATAAGCTACTAAAATCCTTTGCTTCATTAGTACATCCCGGAGTATTATCTTTTGGATAAAAATATATGACATACGTGTTACCAATTAAGTTTTTAGAGTTAATAACTGTGTCATTAGATAAATTAAGGGAAAATTTTGGAATTTTGTCGCCAATCTTTAACGTTTTAGTCATTTATTTCTCCGTCGAATAATTATTTAGGTTAATTTAACTAATATGTGTTTCTTTTTTCCAAGTGAAATCTTTATGACGTTTTGACTTTCAAAATCTTTTAAGGTTACAACATACTTTTCGTCGGATATCAATTTGTCATTAATTTTAACTGCATTAGATTTGACAAATCTTCTTGATTCGCTATTTGATGAGGTTAATTCTGTATAATTATTAGATAAAAGCGCCAATAAACCAATACCCTTATCTAATTCATTTTTCTTAAGAATAAATTCGGCAACACTATCCCATTCCGAATCCTTCCCGTGAACCATTTCAGTAATGTTTGTCGCAAGTACTTCTTTTGAAATTTCAATTTCCTCATTTTGCAATTTTTCATATTCTTCAATTTCCTTTAAAGGTAAATTTGTGAATAATCTCATCAGTTTTCCTACGGATTCATTTTCTGTCTTATCACGCCAGTAATTCCAAAAATCTCTTGGATGTGTTGAGAAATCGCTATTATCTTCATCATAACTCAACCATACAGCTCCCTTTTCAGTTTTACCCATCTTTTCACCTGATGACGTTGTAAGTAATGGGGTGGTTAGCCCATACAGATTAGTTCCAGATAGCCTTCTAGCAAGATCAATTCCGCATACAATATTTCCCCATTGATCAGATCCACCCATCTGTAAGGTACAATTATGTTTTTTATTCAATTCAAAGAAATCATAACCTTGCATGACCATATAATTAAATTCTAAGAAAGACAGAGGTTGTTCTCTCTCTAATCTTAGCTTTACCGAGTCAAAGGATAACATCTTGTTGACCGAAAAATTACTTCCGACTTTTCTAAGAAAATCAATATAATTCAGACTACTCAACCAATCATCGTTATTTAGAATCTTAATTTTTCCCTTTTTTGTATTCAAAAATTTATCAAAGATTTTTTTTATTCCTTTAATATTCCTATCCACCTCTTCTTTTGAAAGAATCTTTCTGGATTTATCTTTTAGGGAAGGGTCACCAACCTTACTAGTTGCTCCTCCAATTAAGGCTATAGGTTTATGTCCAAAATCTTGAAGATGTTTCAGCAACATTATTTGCATTAATGATCCGATATGAAGATTCGGCGCGGTGCAATCAAATCCTATATATGCAGTGACTTTTCCTTTAAAAAAAGCTTCATCTAAAGCTTCTTCGTCACTTATCTGATATATATAGCCTCTATCATAAATGAATCTTAAGAAGTCTGATTTAAATTTGTACATATCTAAAGATTGTCTCAGTATATATTACTATATATCAGGTCCAACTAATCTTGAATCAAGATATTTGTTTACCTGGTTAATAAGTTTATCTGTCTTATTCTCAAAAAAATGATTTGCCCCGCTTATACTTTTATAATCAACTTCTATATTTCTTTGTAATTGAAGTTTTTCTACTAATCTAACGATATCTTCTTTGGGAACAACTTTATCCTCCTCCCCATGGAGTATAATCCCTGATGATGGACAAGGAGCCAGAAAATTAAAATCGTACATATTTGCAGGCGGAGAAATTGATATAAATCCTTCTATTTCAGGTCTTCTCATTAATAACTGCATTGCTATCCAAGCTCCAAATGAATATCCAGCTACCCAACAACCCTTTGAATCTGAAACCTGTGATTGGATCCAGTCAAGCGAGGCAGCAGCATCAGATAATTCCCCTATACCGTGATCAAAATCACCCTGACTTTTTCCTACTCCTCTGAAATTAAATCGTAGAACAGAGAATCCTTTTTTTATAAAAGTTTGATAAAGGTTGTAGATGATAGGATTATTCATATTCCCACCAAATTGTGGAAGAGGATGAAGGATCATTGCTACCGGAGAACGTTTTCCCTCAACGACATTAACTCTTCCTTCTAATCTTCCTTCAGGACCGCTATATATAATTTCTGGCATATTTAATTTCTTATTAATTTAAAAAGGTATAAAACACTGATATAGCTTATATAAAATCTATTTCTTGACAAATTTGATCAAGAATAATAAATCCTATAGATAAATCATAGATGTTTTTAACACAGACTCGGTAATTTTTATAAAAAATTAATAAAAAATTAGGTGAAAAATGAAACTTACAGCAAAAGGAAGGTATGCGGTTCTCGCTTTGACAGAATTAGCTTTAGCCAAAAAAGGGAATTTAGTGAAAATCTCTCATATTTCGGAAACCCAAAAAATTTCGTCTAAATATTTAGAGCAAATACTTATGATCCTTAGCCACGCAAGATTTGTTACAGGAATTAGAGGCCCAAATGGTGGTTATAAATTATCTCAATCTCCTAGCGAGATTAGAATCGTAGATGTCATTGAAGCTATAGAAGGTAAGATTGAGGCAAAAGCATGCACTCTCGCGAAAGGTTCTTGTACCGGTGTATCAGGAAGATGCTTAACACACGATCTATGGGACGAACTAGGAAGGCAGATTGAATTATTTTTAGGACAAATATCTCTTGAAGATATTATTGAAGGTAAGGTTTTAGGGAGGTCATCATTACCAAGGCCATATTCAGGTTATATTGATGCTTAATGATTCTCGAATTTACCTTGATTATAATGCCACTTCATTAATTAGAGATGAGGTTATTATTTCATTTGAAGAAATACTAAAGAATTATGGAAACCCATCTTCAGTTCATAGTGAGGGTAGAAGTGCAAACACGCTAATAAATAATTCAAGACAAAATCTTGCGAAACTTATTAATAGTAAAAGTGAAAACATTGTATTTACTAGCGGAGGTACAGAGGCAATAGATATAGCTCTTAACCAAAGTTCAGATCGAATACTGATTAATCCTACTGAGCATATTGCAGTTCATGATACCGCTGGTAAATCTTATTCTATTATAGAAGAAATAAAAATTAATTCTAATGGTGTGGTTGATCTCAATAACTTAGAAAAATTAATGAAAAATGGACCTTGTACAGTTGCTGTTATGATGGCGAATAATGAGACTGGCGTTATACAACCCATAAAGAAAATTTCGAAAATTGTTCATGATTATGGTGGAATTATTTTTTGTGATGCTGTGCAAGCGCTAGGAAAATTAGAAGTAGATTTTGATGATTTGGATGTAGATATTATGTCAATCTCTTCTCACAAGATTGGCGGTATTTCTGGAACAGGAGCTCTCATATTTAAATCAGAAATTAAAATAAAACCAAGAATATCTGGAGGAGGTCAAGAATTCAATATTAGAGGCGGCACTCAGAATGTTCTAGGTATTTCGGCATTTGGCGAAGCTGCAAAAGTTAGCCATTTCAATGAAGAAGAGGATAAAAGAATAAATCAATTAAGAGATGAATTTGAGAGAAGAGTCACTGAGATAGGAGCAGAAATATTTTCTAAGAATGAAAAAAGGCTTTCCAATACTTCTTATTTCGCATTTAAGGAAAATAAAGCTGAAACGATGATTATGAAGCTTGATCTCGGCGGTTTTTCAGTGAGTTCTGGTTCGGCATGTAGTTCAGGTAAGGTCTCAGAAAGTCATGTGTTAAAGGCTATGGGTATAAAACCCGATTTAATACATAATGCAATACGGGTAAGCCTTGGCTGGGGAAGCAAACCAAATCATATAGATAAAGTTTGTGAATATTTAGAATCGCAAATTCGTAATTAATAATATTTGATGTCATGGATAAAGAGAAAAAAAAATTAAAAAAAGAAGAACTTAGTAATTCTTACGAATTTGGTTTTCAAACCGAGATCGAAACCGAGTTTGCGCCGAAGGGACTGAATAAAGAGACAATTCATTTTATATCTAATAAAAAAAATGAACCAGAATGGCTTCTTGAGTGGAGATTAAATGCATATGAAAGGTGGCTGACTATGGAAGAGCCAGAATGGGCAAGCGTTAGATACCCAAAGATAAATTATCAGGATTCTTACTACTTTTCTTCACCGAAAGAAATGGATAAACCCAAGAGCTTAGACGAGGTAGATCCAAAATTAATTGAAACTTATAATAAGTTGGGTATTCCTCTAAAGGAACAAGAATGGCTTGCTGGTGTTGCCGTTGACGCGGTTTTCGATAGTGTTTCTGTAGGAACGACCTTTAAAGAAAGACTTATGGAAGATGGGATAATTTTTTGTTCATTTTCAGAGGCTGTTGTAAACCATCCTGAATTGATAAGGCAATATCTAGGAACTGTAGTTCCTCCCTCAGATAATTATTTTGCTACCCTCAACTCCGCCGTATTTTCTGATGGAAGCTTTGTTTATATACCTTCAGGAGTTCGTTGTCCTATGGAATTATCTACTTATTTTAGAATAAATGCATCCGGCACAGGACAGTTTGAAAGAACTTTATTAATTGCAGATAAAGGTTCATACGTTAGCTACTTGGAGGGTTGCACAGCTCCTATGAGGGACGAACACCAACTTCACGCTGCTGTGGTTGAACTTATAGCTCTTGAAAGTGCAGAAATTAAATATTCTACAGTACAGAATTGGTATCCCGGAGATGAAAACGGAAGAGGCGGGGTCTATAATTTTGTTACTAAAAGAGGAGATTGTAGAGAAGATAATTCTAAGATTTCTTGGACACAAGTTGAAACAGGTTCAGCAATTACTTGGAAATATCCAAGTTGTATATTGAGAGGAAATAACTCTTCAGGTGAATTCTATTCTGTCGCTATTTCGAATAATTTTCAGCAAGTTGATAGCGGAACAAAAATGCTGCATCTTGGTAAAAATACTTCAAGTCGGATAATATCCAAGGGTGTTTCAGCTGGAAATTCATCTAACACTTACCGTGGATTAGTAAACATTCATCCCAAATCAAATCACTCAAGGAATTTTACACAATGCGATTCCCTTTTATTGACTAATACTTGTTCAGCGTCAACTATCCCTTACATAGAATCGAAGAACAATACTTCTGTAATTGAGCACGAAGCTACATCATCTAAAATTTCCGAAGACCAACTTTTTTATTGTCTGCAAAGAGGTTTAGACGAAGAAGAGGCAATTTCTCTAATTGTAAACGGTTTTTGTAGAGAGGTTTTACAAAAATTACCTATGGAATTTGCTGTAGAGGCTCAAAAATTACTAAGTATAAGTCTAGAAGGAAGTGTAGGATGAATAATACTTTATTAAAAATAAAAAATTTAAACGTTGAGATTGAAGGAAATAAAATTCTCAGAAATCTCAACTTGGAAATAAATAGGGGCGAAGTTCACGCTATAATGGGCCCTAACGGCTCAGGAAAGTCCACTCTTTCAAATATTTTGGCAGGCAATGATGGCTACAATATAACCTCAGGTTCAATTGAATTTTGTGATAAGAATTTGATTAACTTGCCACCTAATGAAAGATCTAATTTAGGACTTTTTTTAGCATTTCAATACCCAATTGAAATTCCTGGTGTTTCCATAATGAATTTTTTGAAAACTATTAGTGAATGCAATAGAAAAACCAAAGGTCTAGAACCCCTTAAACCTTCAGATTTTCTCAAACTTGTTAAAGAAAAAGCTAAGATTCTGGGTATAGAAGATGATGAATTAAAAAGACAATTTAATGTTGGTTTTTCTGGAGGGGAGAAAAAAAGGAATGAAGCTTTGCAATTGCTAATTTTAGATCCAGTATTATCAGTTCTAGATGAAACCGATTCTGGTTTGGATGTTGATGCACTAAATGTAGTATCTGAAGGAATTAACGGTATAAAAAGTAATGAAAACTCATTATTAGTTATTACACATTACAAAAAAATGTTGGAAAAAATTCAACCCAACAAGATTCACATCCTAATAAATGGAAAAATTGTTTTTACTGGTGGAACAGAAGTTGCAGATTTGATTGAAAAAAATGGTTTTGAAGGATTTCAAGATAATGTCTGAAAATATAAATAAAAATATAAAAAATGTTTTTTCTGAAAAAGACCTTCTTTTTTCTGAAAGGGAAAGTTCTTACGAAAGATTCCTTGATTTGGGGTTGCCCAACAAACGGATTGAGGATTGGAAGTACACGGGTTTTTCAAAACTAAATAAATTTCTTTCTCAAGATATTTTGGATGTAACTTTTAGATTAAAGAAAGACCATGATCAGGATGCAGAGATTCTGGATTTAGATTTTTCTAAAATAAATTCTAATGATTATGTGAAACCTCAAAATTACGTAAAGAATGAAGCAATAATTAACCTTAATCTTGCACTTTCATCGCAATTTAAAGTTATAGATATTAAAAACTCACAAAAAAGACCAATTGTTATCTTCTTAGATACCACGGAAGAAGGGATGTTTCTCCCAAGAATATATATAAATGTTTTTGAAGGAGTTTCTGCTGAGATTTTAATAATAAACGCAGGTTTAAAGGGATTTATTAATCAATTAGTTGAATTTAACTTAGGTAAAAATTCGAAGCTTATTTTAAATAGGGTTAATTTTTCCGAAACAGCTTTTATTGAAACTAACATTTCTTATCTTAAAAAAGGTTCATGTCTCAATATTACTAATCTTTCTATACCTAAGGATACATCAAGGTATCAGGGTTATAATTTTTTCGAAGAAGAAGAAGCAATTTATGATTTTAAAAGCATATCTATTCCTAGGCAAAACTCAAATGATGATATTTTGACAAAAAATTTTCATGGAAGTTCTAGTTGTTCTAGCTCCTCAGGTATTAGAGCTGTGCTAGGGGAAAAAACTGTTAGCACATTCCAATCATTAGTTGATGTTAAAAGAGGTACAAAAAATACGATCGCCGAACAAGATTGTAAGGCTATTTTGTTATCCAAGAATGCAACCATGAATGCAAAACCACAGATGAAAATATTTAATGATAATGTTGTTTGTAAACATGGAGTTACAATAGGGTCTTTAGACAGTAATCAGATATTTTATATGTTAACGAGAGGCTTAAATGAAGAAGAAGTTAGGAATTTTTTGATAAAGACATTTATTGATAGCTATATATCGAATGATTCTATTTTAAAGAAGTACCTACCTGGAAACTTTCAATGACCTTTAATATTGATAAAATAAGAGAAGATTTTCCTATTCTACAAAGAACTATAAACGGTAATCGTTTAACCTATCTTGATAGTGCTGCAAGTTCTCAGAAACCAATTCAAGTTATTGATTATATAAGGAATTTTCAGATAAGGGACTATGCGAATGTTCATAGGGGCCTGCATTTTCTATCGAATGCCTCAACAGAAGCTTTTGAGGGAGCGAGAGAGAAAGTAAAAAATTTCTTAAATGCCAACAAGGTAGAAGAAATAGTTTTCACAATGGGCGCTACTGATGCTATTAATCTGGTGGCTTACTCTTATGCTGAGCCCAATCTTATTAAGGATGATGAGATTATTTTATCAACTTTGGAACACCACTCAAATATTGTGCCTTGGAACTTTCTTAGAGAGCGAAAAGGTATAAATATTAAGTGGGTTGATAGTGATAATAACGGGAATATTTCTGTTGAGAGCGTTAGAAATTTAGTCACCAAAAAAACTAAAATTATAGCTATTACTCAAATGTCTAACGTTTTGGGCTCGATAATACCTCTCAAAGAGATAATTCAATTTGCCCACAGCAAAGAGATATTAGTTTTGGTAGATGGATGCCAGGGTATTGCTCATCAAGAAACAGATATTAGGGATTTAGATTGTGATTTTTATGTGTTTTCAGGTCACAAGCTTTATGGCCCAACAGGAGTAGGGGTCTTATACGCAAAATATGAATTGCTTGACAAAATGAGACCGTGGAGAGGTGGAGGAGAAATGATTAAAGAGGTAAGTAAAGACTCAATTTCCTATGGGAATCCTCCTTATAAATTTGAAGCTGGGACTCCAAATATCGTTCAAGTGGTAGGCCTTGGAGAGGCAATCGACTATTTTACTGAAAGAAATAAAGAGGATATCTTTCAACATGAACATAATATATCCGAATATGCTCATGAGTCTTTATCTAACATGAAGGCCATAAAATTATATGGTGATAAGAATATATCTAGTCCAATTATTTCTTTTTCAGTTGAAGGTTCCCATCCACATGATATTGCGACCGTTATAGATAATTATGGTGTTGCTATAAGGGCGGGGCATCATTGCGCACAACCTTTAATGAATTTTTTAGGGGTAACGTCCACAGCAAGGGCATCAATCGGAATGTATACGAGCAAAGAAGATATAGATAATCTGATTATTTCTTTAGAAAAAGCCATCAAAATATTTAATTAGGGTGAAATAGTTGCTATAATGGATAAGAAAGTAGAAAAAAAGTCATTGATTAGACAAGAAGACTTAGTCTCGGCGTTAAAAACAGTCTATGATCCGGAGATACCTGTTGATATTTATGAATTGGGCTTGATCTATGATGTCAGTTCTGATGGAAATAAGGTCAACATCAGGATGACTTTAACTGCCCCAGGTTGTCCAGTTGCTGAAGAAATGCCAAAATGGGTAGAGGTTGCAATTCTTGATGTTGAGGGCGTGAAAGATGTTGTTGTAGAAATGGTTTTTGATCCACCTTGGGATATAAGTCTGATGTCAGATGAAGCAAGATTAGCACTGAATATGTATTAGAGAAATTAAGTATGGATAAAGAAATATATAAAACTAATCTCATTAGCCTCACACCTAAGGCTTTAGAAAGATTAAGATTTTTACTAAAAGATTCTGAAGAAAAAGATAGCGCTATCAGGCTGGGCGTAAAAAATGGTGGATGCGCGGGAATGGCCTATACTCTTGATTATATTAAAGATGTAGGGAGTAATGATGAGGTAATAAAAATAGAAGACGTTATTATTTCTATAGATAATTCTGCCATACTTTTTTTACTAGGAACGGAAATGGATTATGAGGAAACTACATTAAATTCAGGTTTTGTTTTTAATAATCCTAACCAAGTCGATGCTTGCGGTTGCGGTGAGTCAGTCACTTTAGAGCAAGCAGAAATTCCAGTTGAATTCTCTGAAAAGTTTTAGAAGTGATTATCAGATAACTTACAAAGGATTTTCATTTAGAGTTTCCATTTGAACTCTATTCATTTTCTAAGAAAATTTTATTTCTACTTTCCTGAAAAATTGGTGTCCCTTTTTTCTAAGAATGCCTTAACGCCCTCTTTAAAATCTTCTGATTGGCCAGCTTCGAACTGTAATTGTCTTTCCAAATTCAATTGTTCTTCGTAAGTGTTATCAGAGCTTTCCCAAAATGCTTTACGAATTAAACTAAGCGACATAGGGCCTTTTGAAAGTTTCTTCGCAATATTAATAGTTTCTTCTTCAAGGTTGATATCTTCGCAAACCCTATTAATTAATCCCCATTCCAGTGCTTTTTCAGAGCTTAGCCTTTCACCCAAGATTGCCAACTCTTTTGCTCTGGCGTTTCCAACTAGCCTAGGTAACAACCAAGTTGAGCCTCCATCTGGAACCAGGCCTATCCTTCTAAAAGCCTGCAGAAAAAAAGCCGATTTAGAAGCTATTACTAAATCTCCCATTAACGCAAAAGACATCCCAACTCCTGCCGCTGCACCATTTACAGATGTAACTAATGGTGTATTGAGGTTTCTTAATCTTCGTAATATTGGGTGGTATTTGGTTTCAAGAGCTTGACCCGCATCTTGCCTCCCCGAGTTAGACCTATCAGATACACCTGAAAGATTTGCACCAGCACAAAAACCCTTACCTTCACCAGTAATTATAAGGCATCTTATTNGTGANTCAGGNTTTTCAATCTCATTAAGGCATTCCCAAATCCCATCAAGCATATCTGCNGAAACTGCATTCATGACATCAGGNTCATTAAATTTCATNGTTCCTATATNCTCACTTATTTGNAAAGAAANTTTATTAAATTCGGTCATTGAGNTCTCCAAAAAAAATTATATGTCTAGATTATCNTATAGATTAGCTTTTTCTCTTATGAATTCAAATCTTAATTCAGGTTTATTGCCCATGAGTTTCATTACTGTTTCTTTTGCCTTTCTCTCTCCCCTCAATGGTATCACAACTCTTAATAAAGTTCTTTTACCAAGGAGCATTGTTGTTTCTTTAAGTTGAGCTGGCATCATTTCCCCTAATCCTTTAAATCTATTGATTTCAATTTTTTTATCTTTATTAAAATTTTCTTTAATTAGTTTCTCGCGGTGAGAATCATCCCTAGCGTACATGATTTTCTTTCCTTGCGAAATTCTGTATAAAGGAGGAACAGCTAAATATAATTTGCCGTTTTTTATTATTTCAGGCATTTCCTCATGAAAGAAAGTTATAAGTAAAGAAGCAATATGTGCACCATCAACATCAGCATCTGTCATTATGATTATTTTCTCATAACGTAGATTTTCTTCATTAAAAAGATCTCCATAACCGCACCCCAATGCTTGAACTAGGTCTGAGATTTGTTGGTTATCTTTTATCTTTGACTTTGGTGCGTTAGCAACATTCAAAATCTTACCCCTCAAAGGTAGAATAGCCTGATAAATTCTATCTCTAGCTTGTTTAGCAGAGCCCCCAGCGCTATCCCCTTCAACTATAAATATCTCAGTACCTTCTTTGCTATTTTCTGAACAATCAGCCAATTTTCCTGGTAAACGGAGTTTTCTGATAGCATTTTTTCTTGTTGTTTCTTTTTCTTCCCTTCTCCTCAATCTCGTTTCTGTAATTTCAATAATATAAGATAATAAGTTATCCGCTTGTTGTGGTGAATTTGAGAGCCAATGTTCAAATCTATCTTTAATAATATTTTCAACGTACTTTTGAACTGATTTATTAGATAATCTATCTTTTGTTTGACCTTGAAATTTTGGTTCTGGTATAAATATTGAAATTGCCCCTATAATATTTCTACCTACATCATCTGAGTTAATTTTTGAGGCCATCTTATTTCCTGTTCTCTCCGCATGAGATTTAAGAGCCTTAAGGATTCCTCCCTTTAAACCAATTTCATGAGTTCCACCCTGAGGGGTAGGGACTGTATTACAATAAGAATTTAAAAATGTCTTTGTTCCCAAAGACCAGTTAATTGCCCATTCGAATGATATGTTATTTCTATCTTTTTCTTTCTTTCCAGAAAAAATTTCATTTAACACACAAGATGATTTATCTACTTCATCATTTATGAAATCTATCAAGCCGTTTGAAAATTTGAATTTATCTTTTGACGGGATGTTAAATTTATCAGAAATTTCTTTATCACAACTCCAGCGTATCTCAACTCCAGCGAATAAGTATGATTTAGATCTGCTAAAATTGTATAATCTTATAGGATCAAAAATACTATCTTCTCCGAATACTTCTATATCGGGCTTGAAAGATATTTTTGTTCCTTTTTTATTCGTTTTTTTGTTTATTATTTTTATTGGCTTAAGAGGTTCTCCTCGAGAATATTTCTGATAATAAGCTTTTTTATCTCTATATATGACGACCTCTAGGAACTCCGACAATGCATTTACAACACTTATACCCACACCATGAAGACCTCCTGAGGTTTGATATATTTTATCTCCAAATTTTCCACCTGCATGTAATGTCGTCATTATTACTTCAACTGCGGATTTTTCTGGGAAATTTGGATGGGGATCAACAGGAATTCCCCTACCATTGTCTAGTACAGATACAACATTATTATTTGAAAGGTTAATTTCTATAAATGAAGCGTGATTAGCTACCGCTTCGTCCATAGAATTATCCATAACTTCGGAAAAAAGATGGTGCATGGAAGCATTATCGGTACCGCCTATATACATACTTGGTCTTCTTCTTACAGGTTCAAGGCCTTCTAAAACTTCAATATCTGATGCTTCGTATTTATTTTTTTTAGTCATATAATCAATTTTTATCTGTTCTAATGAGTATAAGTATGATTCGAGTAAAAGAAAAAAGCCCGTCTTTTAAAACGAGCTTTTTAAATAAACATCTGCATCAGTTTTTAGAAGGTTAACTAATAAGAGTTCCAACTAAATGAGCTAAAATCTTGTAAGGGTCAGCATTCGATGCTGGTCTTCTATCTTCCAAATATCCATTCCAATTGTGTTCAAGAGTGAAAATAGGTATACGTATACTGGCTCCACGATCAAATTTAGCATAAGAAAATTCAGTAATTTTTTGAGTTTCATGAAGGCCTGTCAGTCTTTTATCATTATCCGATCCATATGCAGCAATACCTTTGTCGTGGACACTTCCCAATTTTTCGCAAATAGAATTAAATAATTCTTCTGAACCATTTGATCTCATTTCATTATTTGAAAAATTTGTATGCATCCCAGATCCATTCCAGTCACCTTCTTGGGGTTTGGGATGAAGATTAACAGATGCACCAAAATCTTCCGCAATTTTATGAAGAAGATATCTGCTAATCCATAGATCGTCAGCAGCTTTAATGCCTCTTCCAAAACATTGATATTCCCATTGACCCAAAGCGACTTCTGCGTTAGTTCCACTGAGTTCAATACCAGCTTCTAAGCAGGCATCTAAATGGGCTTCTGAAATCTCTCTACCTTGAACATTACTTGAACCCACGCCACAATAATAATCTCCTTGAGGTCTAGGAACACCATCTTCCCAACCAAGAATGACACCGTTTTGATCAGTAAAGAAATATTCTTGCTCAAATCCAAACCACCACTCGTCTGTAACTACTTCAGCGGCAGCAACTCTAGTGTTTGATGGGTGAGTCTTATGTTCACCAGTTTCAACTTGGCACATAACCAAGGAGTCTGAAAATAAAGGACTTTCATATTCTTGAACCGGTAAAAGAAGACAATCAGATTTAGAGCCTTCTGCTTGTTGAGTCGAAGAACCGTCAAAAGCCCAATCTGGAGGGTTCCCACTATCTTCAACCTTGATCTTACTTCTTAACATTGGCTCAGGTTTATAGCCATCTAACCAAATGTATTCATATTTTTTCATAATTAGCCTCCTTATAATTTTATGATAATTTTATATATTTTTTTTATATTGCTTCCGATCCTGTTTCCCCGGTCCTTATTCTAATTACTTCTTCTACAGTTGTAATGAATATTTTTCCATCACCTATTTTCCCAGTGTAAGCCGATTTTGTGATTGCCTCGCAAGCCTTTTCGCATTTATCATCTTCTACAACGATATCTAAAACAATCTTAGGAAGAAAATCTACGTTATATTCTGCACCCCTGTAAAGTTCCGTGTGTCCTTTTTGTCTTCCAAATCCTTTTGCCTCAGTGACCGTAACACCTGCTATATCTACTTCTTGTAGAGCATCCCTTACCTCATCAAGTTTAAAAGGTTTTATTATTGCCTTTATTTTTTTCATTTAAGATCTCCTGATTTTATTAATACATAAGCAAAATTTGTGCCAAATTATATCTCTATCCAAACTCTAAACAAGTATGTAAAGTGTGTAAAATATTTTTTAAGGTACAATAGTGTTTATTTTCTTTGGACAAAATTAGCAGTTAATAATTTTTAGAAATAAGGTAAAAATATGAATAGAGTTTTGGTCTATGGAGCGAGTAGCGATCAGGGTATTCCACTCATTAACGCCTTGATTAGAAAAGGATATAATGTAAGAGCTGCGACACGTAATCCTGAAAAGTATAAAAATGAGATCACTAGTAATATAGAAACCATTAAAGCAGATTTGCACGACATTGAGACTCTAAAAGAAGCTTCTAAAGGCGTTGATTCAATAGCTATGAATCTACCTTTCGTTTTTGATAAGAACATTGCAAAAGAATGGGGTCTAAATATAACCAGTGCTGCAACAGAGATGGGTGTGAGAAAAATAGTATTTAATACTAGTTGTTATGTTGCCCCTAAGGATAATGGTTTAGAGGCCCATGATGGAAGACGTCAAATTGAAAAGGCAATAGAAAATAGTGGCATGGATTATGTGGTTATAAGATCTTTAGTTTTTATGGATAATTTATTAAGATTCTGGTCGAAACCTTCAATAGTTAATCACAATATTTTTGCTTACCCATGTGATCCTAATTTAAAAATATCATGGATATGTCTTGAAGACGTTGCCGCTTTCATGGTAGCAGCATTATCTTCCGATGATCTTAGAAAAGATAAAATCCTAGTTGGAGGACCAGAGATTTTAGTGGGTGATGAGGTTGCTCAAAGGTTTACAAATGCTCTTGGAAGAGAAATAAAGTTTTCGAGTCTCAAACCTGAAAATTTTGCTGCATCAATGAGTAAATTAATTACAGGGTCGGAAGAATACGAAGAAGTTTCGATTTATGGAGGTATGGCAGCTTTTTATAGTTGGTATAATGAACAGGAACCCTCTCCTTTGGATGTGGATATGAATGATCTTTATAAAAAACTAAAGATTAAACCTACTTATTTCGAAGATTGGATAAAACAACATGATTGGGATAATATATAAGTATGACAACAACAGATAGTGAGTCTAACAGAATCTGTTCATTCTTAAATATGATTATACAAGAGGTTAAGGAATATGATAGAACCTAGAACACCTGTTTTAGTAGGATGTGGGCAAGTTACACAGAAGATCAATAACCCACTGGAAGCTAAAGAACCCATAGAATTAATGAAAGATGCTTCAGAAATAGCTTTGGAAGACACCACTATTGCCGACCTTTCATCTCATATAGATTCTGTAGTTACCGTCCGGTTTGTATTTGATTCAGGGGCTGGTCGTAGGCCTCCGTTTAGTATTTATAAAAATCCTCCTAAATCACTTGCTGATCGTCTAGATATTAAGGACGTTAAAACATTTTATGGATCAACTGGTGGTAATACACCACAATATTTAATAAATATTATCGCAGAAAGAATTACTAAAGGAGAATTAGATATTGTTTTACTTTCAGGTGCTGAATGCTTTTCTACAATGCGAAAAGCTTCAAGAATGGGACTAAAAACTGGTTGGGGAGAGAGCCCTGGCGGCAACAGAATAGATTTAGGTTATGAGAAACTTGGGGGAACAGAGAATGAAATAAAACATGGTATTCTTTTGCCGGTAAACGTTTACCCTCTTTTTGAAAATGCGATAAGAGGAGAAAAAGGCCATTCAATTGAAAAACATCTACAATATCTCGGAGATTTAATGGAGCCGTTTACTGAGGTCGCTAAAGGACATCCTAATGCATGGTTTCCAACACACAGATCATCAAAAGAGATATCAGAAGTTACAAAGGCCAATAGATTTATAGGGTTTCCTTATACTAAATACATGAATGCTATTATGGAGGTTGATCAGGCAGCCTCAATTATTATGATGAGCGAAGAGAGAGCAAACTCGCTAGGGGTTCCAAAAGAGAAAAGAGTTTATTTGCATGGTTGTGCTGATATTAATGAGGTTTGGAATGTGACTGAAAGACCAGAATTACATACATCTAAAGCTATTAATCTTATGGGCAAAAAAGCATTAAAAATGGCCAAGTGGGATATTGACGAGATAAGTTTCTTTGATCTTTATTCATGTTTCCCAAGTATGGTTGAGCTCGGAAGGGATGCTTTAAATATAAGTTCAAATCGAGATGTTAATCTAACTGTTACTGGAGGACTCCCTTATTTTGGAGGAGCAGGAAATAACTATGTTATGCATTCAGTTGCTACAATGATGAACCAATTAAGGGCAAATCAGGGAACTAAAGGTCTTTGTACTTCGAATGGTTATTATGCAACCAAACATGGAATTGGACTTTACTCATGTGAACCCTTTGAAGGTTTATGGAAAAGGGAGAATCCAGAAAAATATCAAAAAGAGATAGATAATATGGAAAAACCAGAAGTTGATGAAAACCCCAAAGGAAAGTCTTTAGTTGAAACATATACGGTTGCTAATAGCAAAGAAGGGCCATATATGGGGATTGTAATAGGACGTATAAGAGAAACAAAAAAAAGGTTTATAGCCATTACTCATGATGAGAAAGATCTAACGATAATGATGAACGAAGAGTGTCTGGATAGAGATTGTACAGTTAAACAAAATGATGAGGGCTTAAGTATAGTTTCTCTAGATTCATGAGCAAGTTTTATCTAATTAGACACGCTCAAGCGGAGGATGGTTGGACTTCGTTAGACCCTGGATTGAGTAAAACAGGGAAAAAGCAATCCAAAGATCTATCTAAGAAAATAAATAGAATAATTACTGGAAAAGAAAGTTTTATTTCAAGCCCTCTAAAAAGATGCCTAGAAACAGCAAATATATCTTTAGCTGGAAATGATTTTAATATTGAAATTGACAAAACTTTCGCAGAATTGCCGTCCCCTATTTCTGATTTAAATAAAAGGGTGGTATGGTTAAAAAGAGTACTACCTCTAACTTGGAAAGAATTGGAAAATGACCCTGTTTCAGTGTCTTCATGCATTAGTTACAGTAGTTGGAGGGAAGATGTCATCAGATCTTTATTAAAATTGAAGGGAGATAGCATCATATTTAGTCATTACGTCGTCATCAATTCGATTATTGGCTGGGCATTAAATAGCAATAAAGTTGTTAATTTCAATCCTGCCAATTGTTCAATTACTGAATTAGAAATAAACAAAGGTAAAATTAGTATCTTATCATTAGGTGACGAAAATCTATCAAAAGTTAATATATGAATAAGTTATTATTAAATAAAGAAACTACGTATCTAATTGATAAAATGGCTGTTGATGAAGGAGTCTCCCTTTCAGATTTAATGGAAACCGCTGGAAAAAAATCAGCCAAAATAATCATTAAAGAGATAGTTCCTAAAATTAAAAATTTTAATAAGAAAATTTATGTCATATGCGGTCCTGGAAATAATGGCGGTGATGGTTTTGTAGTAGCTAAGTATCTTAAGGAAGAAGGAATTTCAATAAGGGTTCTTTCTTTAAATTCAAAAAAAGAATTGAACAATGTTGTTATGCAAAAGCTTAAAGATTTAGATACAGAGCTAGAAAATATTGGGGAGATATCTTTTAGTGAAGCTGATCTAGTCGTTGATGCCATTTTTGGTGTTGGAATTAACCGACCAGTTAGTAAGAATTATGTCAAAGTTTTTAGAGAAATTAACAAAGAATCTAAACTAATTGTATCTTTAGATATTCCAAGCGGTGTTGATACCAACACTGGATTGTTAATGCCGGAGGCTATAAAGGCTGATCATACTATTACCTTTGTATACCCAAAGTTAGGTCATTATTTATTACCAGCAAAGAAATATGTAGGAAACGTTCATGTAGTTGATATAGGTATCCCAACAAGCGTTACTTCTAAGATTGAAAATGGATATATGTTTCATCTCAATTCTCCTGATTATTGGATTTCTGACTTCAAGTGGCCAACGGCAGACGATCATAAGTATAAAAGAGGTCACGTTCTAGTTCAATCTGGCCCAGAATCCTCAACAGGAGCTGCAAGATTAGCTGCAATTTCCGCCTTGAGAATAGGAGCAGGTGCGGTAACATTATCTTCAAGTCGCGAAGCTCTGAACGTTAATGCGACTCACCTAACTTCGGTGATGATTAAAGAAATCAATAATTCTAAAGAATTTTTTAATTTTATAGATCAAAAGAAAATTAATTCTCTAATTATTGGGCCTGGATGTGGGGTAAATAAATTTACTAAAGAGTTAACTCTAAATGCTCTAAATTATAAAATTTCATTAATTCTTGATGCGGATGCAATAAGTTCTTTTGGAGAAGAGTCCGAGGATTTTATAAAGGCGTTAGAATGCTCAAAAGCTGATGTGATAATAACTCCTCATGAAGGAGAATTTAATAAAATATTCGGTAATCTTAAAGGTTCAAAGGTAGAAAGAACAAAGTCAGCTGCCATAAAAAGTAAATCTACTGTAATCCTAAAAGGTAATGATACAGTTATTGCATCGTCCGATGGCGAGGTAATTATTTCAGACAAAACTTCACCTTTTCTTGCAACGGCTGGTTCAGGAGATGTTTTATCAGGAATTTGCGGAGGTCTGACAGCTCAGGGTATGAAAAGCTTTAAAGCTGCGTGTGCGGCACAATGGATTCATAGTTCGATTGGATTAATTACTGGACCTGGTCTAATTGCTGAAGATATGGTTTCAATTATTAAAGATGATATTCCTGATATTTTAATGAGAATTTATACTAAATAAAGAATATTTATTAAGTTTATATCTAGATATTCCTTCAGTGTACTGTTATTAGACAGATTGTATTTTTTGCGGGCGTGGTGGAACTGGTAGACACGCAGGTTTTAGGTACCTGTGCCGCAAGGCGTGGGGGTTGGACTCCCTCCGCCCGCACCAAATTTAAGAGAGATATTTATGAAAGTTAAAGAAAAAAAAAGTAAAGGTCTAAAAAGGGAATTTACAATTCAAATTGAATTCAAAGAAATAAGTTCCTTACGTGAAACAAAATTAAAGGAAATTGCTTCAAAGTCTAAGATTTCAGGATTTCGGCCCGGAAAAGTTCCAATTAGTCACGTAGATAAGATGCATGGAAAAGATGTAACAGTTGAGGCCATAGAAGAAAAGGTTTCTGAAACATCTAGAGCTGTTCTTGAGGAAAGGGGTTTAAGAGCAGCAATCTCTCCTCAAATAAGTATGAATAAGGAGATGGAAAAAATTATCAATAGTGAGGAAGACGTCGAATACACTATGTCATGTGAAGTTTTGCCAGACATACAAATTATTGATTTCAAGAAAATAAAATTAGAAAATCCAGTAGCAGAACCTCAGAAAAAAGATATTGATGATGCTTTGGCATATATATCGGAGCAAAATCCAGATTATACTAAACCAAAAAAGAAAAGAGTGGCTAAGGAGTGGGATAGACTTAATATTAATTACGTGGGCTCAATAGACGGTGAGAAATTTGAAGGGGGTGCAGCAGATAAAGCCGATGTTATTCTAGGATCGAAAACATTTATTGGAAATTTTGAGGAACAGTTACTTGGTGCTTCCGAGGGAGATAAAAAAAATATAAAAGTAAAATTCCCAGAGAACTATCAAAATAAGGATTTGGAGAATAAAGATGCTATTTTTGAGGTAGAAGTTAATGGTATTTATGAACCCAAAAATTCTAAAGTTGATGATAATCTAGCTAAGAAACTCGGCCAAGAAAGCTTAGATACATTAAAAGATGCTCTTCGCGATCAAATTAAGAAGGATTTTAATCAAGCGTCAAGAATTCGACTTAAAGATGGTTTGTTTGACTATCTTGAAAAAAATCATAATTTTGAATTACCAAATTCCCTTGTTGATCAAGAGTATGATCAAATGTGGCATCAATTAGAACATCAACTAGAAGAACAAAAAAAATCATTAAATGATTTAGAGTTGAAGGAAAGTCAAATTAAAAAGAATTATAAGGAGATTGCAGAAAAAAGAATTTCAATAGGGTTACTTGTAGCGGAGATAGGAAGATTAAATAAAATTGAATTAGATAATAATGATATCAATATTGCTCTCCAAAATGAAATGAAAAGATATCCTGGTCAAGAAAATGAAATTATTAAATATTACCAAACCAACGCCGAAGCGATGAGAGGTCTTACTGCTCCTATCTACGAAGACAAAGTAGTGGATTATGTTCTTAGTAAGGTTAATTTAAAAGATAAAAAAATAACTAGAGAAGACCTTTTTGAAACGAAAAAAGATACTCCACAGAAGGTGAATACTAAAAAAAATACAAAAAAGTCTGATAAAAATAAAGAAAAAAAGTGATATAAGATATTATTGTAAATTATTGAAATAACTATATTAAACTGTATCAATACACTTTTCTTTATAATAAAACTCTTGGCATATTAATAGAATTAACCCATATATGAAACAGACAGGTTAGAAAATGATAAATAAAACAAGACATACAGAAGCTAATCTAATTCCTATGGTTGTAGAGCAAACTAATAAAGGAGAGAGAGCTTTTGATATTTATTCTAGACTATTGAGGGAAAGAATAGTGTTCGTTACGGGCCCTATTGAAGATTATATGGCAAGCATTATTACAGCTCAATTGCTATATCTAGAAGCAGAAAATCCAAAAAAAGAGATTTCAATGTATATCAATTCTCCTGGCGGAACAGTTTCTTCGGGTTTAGCTATTTATGATACTATGCAATATATCAAGCCTGAGATTTCAACCTTATGTATTGGACAAGCGGCTTCGATGGGAAGTTTACTTCTTGCTTCTGGAACTAAAAATAAGAGATTATCTTTACCAAACTCCAGAATTATGGTTCATCAACCTTCGGGTGGTTTCCAAGGGCAAGCTTCAGATATTGAAAGACATGCCCAAGAAATTTTATCTTTAAGAAGTAGATTAAACGAAATATACGTAACTCATACTGGCAAAGATCTAAGTACTATTGAAAAGGCGCTAGACAGAGACACCTTTATGACTGCTATTGAGGCTAAGGAGTTCGGATTAATTGATAAGGTTGTAGAGAATAGAGATGTTGTTGAAGGTAAAGATAATGAAGGTTAATAAGGAATAATCATGAGCAAGATTAGTGATAGTGGCGATTCAAAAAATACCTTGTACTGCAGTTTTTGTGGAAAGAGCCAACACGAAGTCAAAAAACTAATTGCTGGCCCAACAGTTTTCATATGCGATGAGTGTGTTGAATTGTGTATGGATATTATTAAGGAAGAAAATAAACTCAGCGATTCCAAAGCTTCTAGCTTAGTTCCTTTGCCTCAGGAAATTTTTGATGTTTTACAAGATTATGTAATTGGTCAAGAGACCGCTAAAAGAGTCTTATCTGTCGCTGTTCATAATCATTATAAGAGATTGGAAGACAAAAGTACGAATGATGATGTTGAATTGGCTAAATCTAACATAATACTCTTAGGGCCTACCGGTTGTGGCAAAACATTGTTGGCTCAAACGCTGGCAAGAATACTAGATGTCCCTTTTACAATGGCTGATGCTACTACCTTGACCGAAGCGGGTTATGTTGGAGAGGATGTAGAAAATATAATTCTAAAACTCCTTCAGGCTGCAGACTATAATGTAGAGAGAGCACAAAGGGGTATAGTTTATATTGATGAAGTTGATAAGATTACTAGAAAATCTGAAAATCCATCTATTACAAGAGATGTATCAGGTGAAGGTGTTCAGCAAGCGTTACTGAAAATAATGGAGGGAACTGTTGCTTCTGTTCCACCCCAGGGAGGAAGAAAACATCCTCAACAAGAATTTCTTCAAGTTGATACGACAGACATATTATTTATTTGTGGCGGAGCTTTTGACGGTCTAGAAAAAATTATCTCTGACCGTGGGGCTAAGAGATCTTTGGGTTTTGGAGCTGAAATAAGAGATAAAGATGATCGAAAAACAGGATTAATACTCAAAGATTTACAACCTGAAGATTTACTTAAATTTGGATTGATACCAGAGTTTGTTGGGAGGTTGCCTGTTTGGGCATCATTAGATGATTTAGATGAAGAATCTTTAGTCCGGATATTAATAGAACCAAAAAATGCTCTTGTAAAACAGTATAAGAAGTTGTTTGGAATGGAAGATGTTGAATTGAAATTTTCTGATGATGCATTGAGTGCTATAGCTAAAAAGACAATGTTATATTCTACAGGCGCTAGAGGTCTAAGATCTGTAATTGAGAGTATCCTTCTTGATACAATGTTTGAAATACCAAGTATTTCGGGTATTACTGAGGTAGTTGTTTCTGGAGATGTTGTAGAAGGAAAGACAGCTCCTCTTTACATTTATGGTGAAATTGAGAAAGAAAAATCTGCCTTTTAAAAAAAATGTAGTTCTTACTTGATATTCGCTATCTTCATACCAATATATAAGTTTGTGTAGTTTTTTATTTCTCTTTTTTTGAGAATCACTGGATTTTTTTATTAATTACTTAAAGGTATCAATAAAATGTTAGAAGAAATTAAAAATGTTAATGTCCCAGTCTTACCTTTACGCAATATTGTTGTCTTTCCCAGCATGGTGGTTCCTTTATTTGTCGGCAGGGAAAAATCGATTAATGCGTTAGAAAGGGTTATGGATAAGGACCAAGAATTATTGTTCCTTGCACAAAAAAATTCCGAAATTGATGATCCTGTAATCAATGACCTATATTCTGTGGGCACAAAAGGAAAAATTCTTCAGTTATTAAAATTACCTGATGGGACAGTTAAAGTTCTAGTTGAAGGAATACAGAGATGTAAAGTAGAAGACTTAACAATTACAGAAGATTTTATTTCAGCCCAGATTACTCCTCTGGAAGAAAAAATTTCTAAATCTAAAACTATAACTGCTTTGGTTAGATCAACAGTTTCTATGTACGAAGATTATTCTAAGATTAATAACAAAATTTCTTCAGATGTACTTTCTTCTGTTAAAGACATTGAAGATGAAAGTAAATTAGCAGATACAATTGCGAGTCAAATCAACATTAGTATAAAGGAAAAACAGGAACTACTTGAAGAGGTTAATCTTGAGAAACGACTTAACTCTATCTTAACTAAGCTTGAAAATGAATTGTCCGTTTTGCAGGTTGAAAAGAAAATACGAAGAAGAGTCAAGAACCAAATGGAAAAGACTCAAAAAGAGTACTATTTGAACGAACAAATGAAAGCGATTCAAAAGGAACTCGAAGATGGAGAGAGCGGTTCAGGAGATATACAAGAGATTGAAGAAAGAATTAGCAAGACAAAGCTATCTAAGGAGGCTGCCGAGAAAGTTGATAATGAATTAAAAAAACTAAAACAGATGAGTCCAATGTCTGCTGAAGCGACTGTTGTAAGAAACTATCTTGAATGGATACTAGATATTCCTTGGGGGAAAAAGAAGAGAATAAAGAAAGATCTTAAAAGGTCTCAAGAAATTCTTGATGAAGATCATTATGGTTTAGAAAAAGTAAAAGATAGAATTACAGAATATTTAGCGGTTCAAAATAGATCAAGTAAAGTTAAAGGTCCTATTCTCTGCTTGGTTGGACCTCCCGGTGTAGGAAAAACCTCTCTTGGTAAGTCAATAGCAAGAGCAAGTGGAAGAGAATTTATTAGGATGTCATTAGGCGGCATTAGAGATGAAGCTGAGATTAGAGGGCACAGAAGGACCTACATAGGTTCTATGCCAGGAAGAATTGTTCAGTCGCTCAAAAAGGTGAAAACAACAAATCCAGTTTTTCTGCTTGATGAAATTGACAAACTAGGAGCAGATTTTCGAGGCGACCCTTCAGCTGCCTTGTTAGAAGTTCTAGATCCTGAACAAAATAATGCGTTTAATGATCACTACTTAGAGGTTGATTATGATCTATCCCAAGTAATGTTTGTAACCACCGCTAACACTATGAACATTCCTCCAGCTCTAGCAGACAGAATGGAAGTAATAAGAATTGCAGGATATACTGAAGAAGAAAAGACCGAAATCGCTAATAGACATTTATTGCCTAAAGCAAGAATCAATAACGCTATTACAGAAAAAGAATGGTCAATTTCTGATGACGCAATTCAGTCTTTAATTAGAAATTACACACGTGAAGCAGGTGTCAGGGGCTTGGAAAGAGAGTTAAACTCTCTTGGTAGGAAGGCGGTTAAAGAAATTGCTATAAAACAAAGTGATTCGCTAAATGTAACTTCTGACAACATTTCAGATTATTTAGGCGTTAAAAAATTCAGATACGGTAAAAAAGAAAATGATGATTTAATTGGTGTAGTTACAGGCCTTGCATGGACAGAGGTTGGAGGTGACATTTTGAATATAGAGGCAGTTTTGGTGCCAGGACAGGGTAAGATTCGAACTACAGGTAAGCTAGGCGAAGTAATGAAAGAGTCCATTGCCGCAGCATCTTCTTTTGTTAGATCACGCGCAATTTCTTATGGTATTGAGCCTCCTGTCTTTCAAAGAAAAGATATTCACGTTCATGTTCCTGAGGGTGCAACACCAAAGGATGGACCGTCTGCAGGTGTTGCGATGGTAACTGCTATTATCTCTGTAATGGCGGAAATACCCGTAAAAAATGACGTTGCGATGACAGGTGAGATGACATTAAGAGGAAGGGTTTTACCTATAGGAGGATTGAAAGAAAAACTTCTATCTGCAGTAAGGTCCGGTATAAAGACTGTAATAATCCCCTCTGAAAATGATAGAGAATTATCGGAAGTACCAAAAAATATTAAAGATAAATTAGATATTAAACTTGTTTCTACAATTGACGAGGCTCTTGAATTAGCACTAACAAAGAAACCTGATGCAATAGAATGGGATGAAAAAGCTTGGTTGGCAGAGCAAAAGAAAATTAAGAATGATCCCTCTTCTTTTACATCTCATTAAAAAAAAATACGTATTTTTTTTGACCAACACCCTTCATTAGTCATAAATTCTAATTATTAAATAATCTAAATGAGGTAAAAAATGAATAAGAACGATCTTATAGACTCAATTGCTAGTGGTTCTGGCTTAAGTAAGGCTGATTCTGGTAGGGCTCTTGAAGCATTTATCGGGGCAGTAACTTCATCTCTACGAGGTGGAGGTAATGTAAAAATTACAGGCTTCGGAAATTTCTCTGTTAGTCACAGAGCAGCAACAACTGGTAGAAATCCTAGGACTGGTGAACCCATTCAAATTCCAGCTTCTAAGAATGCTAAATTTAAATCTGGGAAAGGTTTGAAGGACGCCGTAAATTGGTAATAAATCCAAAGACAAAGTAATTATTTTATTATATTTTATTCTGTCTTTGGGCGGTTAGCTCAGTTGGTAGAGCATCTGGTTTACATCCAGGGGGTCGGGAGTTCGAGCCTCTCACCGCCCACCATAATAAAAGGTCTTTTTAAAAGACCTTTTTTATTCTGACTCCCCTTGATTTAAATTAACTTCAGATTTAATAGTTATCTTGAATTGCTTTTTTAAAGGGGGTGTAGCTCAGTTGGTTAGAGCGCTGGCCTGTCACGCCAGAGGCCGCGGGTTCGAGTCCCGTCACTCCCGCCATATAAAAATAGGAATAAAAATGTATCGGGTAGTTATACCGACACTCCGACCATTAACCTTTAGCTTCTGCAGTCACTAGCCATGCTGCCGCAGAAAGTTGTAGTCCAGTCTTTTTCATTCGTCTCTCTAATGATTTTTCTACTGCTTCAATAGCTTCTCTACCTCTTTCTTTACTCAAAGACTCAAGCAGGACAGACAGCGGTCCAATATCAAGATGCAAAGACATTAACTCTTCCGTTGTTTTACCCATATCAAATTTAGTATTCAATGATTGGAATTCAATATTAGAAAAGTTAGCGCTCCTTAGTATGTCAATTACATATTCATTGTCTGCAAAAGAGAAACCCCCTGGACTCTTAGGATCAGGAGGAATCATATCTTCAGGAAAAAAAGGTTGTAATACTTCACTCGGGCTATTGATCCATTCATTATCTAACAGTCCCTGCCAGCATAGAAATGTAATCTTTCCTTTATCAATTAATCCTGAGCGAATATTAGAAAAGGCAGCATAAGGGTCTGAAAAAAACATTACTCCAAAGTGAGAAAAAATGTGATTATATTCAGCTTTAAAATTTTCAATGGCTGCATCAACAGTATGAAATGATACATTAGAAATACCTTCAGATATTTCTTTTGCCTGTGAAATCATTCTTTCGGCAATATCAACTCCTCTAACTTTGGCGCCAGATTGAGAAAAAGAGATGCTTGTCGAGCCACAACCACATCCAACATCAAGGATATGATCACCGGGCTGCGCATTAACTGTATCGATGGCTACTCTTGTGAAAGGCTCTATTATTCTATGTAAATAATCCTCACATCGGATGAAACCTTTGCCAAAACTGCCATTCCAAAGTTCTTCCTGTTCAATATTTGTAGAATTAGACATACTTATTAATCTCAATTTTTTATTTTAAATTTATAATATTTATGTTTAAGGAACAAGGGTCGTTGGTTCAAATCCCGCCACTCCGACCGTCATCTATTATTTGCTCTAAAATTTAAGTTGAATTAAGCTAAAAAAAATGAAAGGAGAAACAAATGGTTACATTATTTTATGCCGGAATCCTTACTTTGATAGGTATATTTCTAGCTGCATGGTCAATGCAACAAAGGCTTGTAACAAATCCACCTACAGTTCTTGGAACTGGTGATAACTTCAAACTGCTTCAAACCTCTAGAGCCCAAAGCAACCTGGTTGAATATGCACTTTTCTTTATTATCTTATCAGCCTTACTAGAAACTATTGGCCAAATTCCTACTCTGGCCATAGGTATACTGGGGGATATTTTTGTATTGGCACGTGTGGCTCACGCTTATGGGATAACAAGATCCGGAGCTATTAGTATTTTTAGATTAACAGGGACTGTTCTTACAGTATTGGTTCTAGCAACTCAGTCAATTTGGGCTCTTTGGATCTCAATTAATTGGTTAGTTGATAATAATTGGGGTTTCTGATCTTAAATACATATAGTCAAGAGGGGATAAATATTTTCTTACAAAAAAATGGTGATCCCTAGGAGAATCAAAACCCTTCTAGACATTTGTAGACACTCTAAAGGTAGTTTTGGCCATTATCATGGTTCTTGTCTCCCTTACAAGAAAAAGGATCAAATTACGATATTTTTATGAATTTTTCCATTTGGGATCTCTTTTGTTTACAAAAGCATTAATTCCCTCTTTTGCGTCGTCGGCTTTTAAATTCTTTATCATTCTTTCAGTAGTATATTCATACGCCTCTTCAAGATCCATATTTAGTTGCTTATAGAAAGTTTCTTTTCCCATCTCAAGGACATAAGAAGATTTAGAAGAAATAGTTTTAGCAATGGCCATAACCCTATCGTGGAGTTCTTTAGGTTCAAAGATATCATTTATTAAGCCGAATCTTTTGGCTTCAGATGCTCCTATCAACTCTCCCAAGAGGAGCATTTCCATGGAGTGTTTTTTAGCTATAGTTCTTGATACTGAAACTAAAGGTGTGTGGCAGAATATACCGATATTTACCCCCGGTGTTGCAAACTTAGTTTCGGTATCAGCATAAGCTAAGTCACATGCAGCAACTAACTGACATCCTGCCGCAGTTGCCACCCCATGCACCTCAGCAATTACCGGTTTACTTAGATTGGATAAAACTGTCATCACTTTTCTTGAGCAAGTTAAGAGGTTTCTATAAAAGGATTCGTCTTGATTTTCTTGAATCTCTTTAAGATTATGTCCAGCGCTAAAACCCCTTCCTACACCCTTTAATATTAATGTCTTGGTGGAATCATCGTCATCAGCCTCTTTTAAAACAACAAACAGTTTATTCAATAAATCTACTGAAAGTGAGTTAAAAGAACCTTCATCATTAAGACTAATTAATGAAACCTCTTCTTCCTTTTCTAAAATAACTAGATTTTTTGTTTCCATATTTAATTCGCTTCACTCTATCTTCACATTAACAGATTTAGCAGTATTTTTCTACTCCACAGGTTATCTAAAGAGATTATTTTGATATCAATACCTATTATCAAGCTATGAATTAAAACATTTCAGATTTAAAGGATCGTGGATTCAAATTCCGTCACCATATAAAACATTTACTAAATATTTAAGTGTTCAAAGTAAAACCTTCTGGCCCACCTGAAATATCAATATATTGTCCTGATATCCATCCCGCTCCAGGAGATGCAAAGAATACAGCCGCTGTCGCACAATCCTCTGGTTTGCCAATCCTTCCAAGCGGTATAGTTTTATCAAAGGTTAAATGCGCTTGTTTATCAGTTAGGTTTAACGTCTCTTTCAACATGTCAGTAAGAATAACTCCAGGTGAAATACAATTAACTGTTATTTTTTTATTAGCTAATTCAACTGCAAATGTTCTGGTCATGCTAATCATTCCAAGATTTGCGGCTGAATAAACTCCAAATCCTGGAGAAGCACGATGAGCAGCTACAGAAATAATATTAATTATTCTTCCTCCTTCAGTCATTCTTTTTGCTGCTTGTTGGGATCCCCACCATTTAGTCTTCATATTAAGGGTTAATTGTTCATCAAATTTTTCGATAGAGATTTCAGGGAGTGAATACATTTTCCTATCTAGGTTTCCTCCTGCATTATTTACCATAATATCAAGATGACCCATCTCTTCACAAACTTTATCCAGAGCTTTAGGAATGCTATTAAAATCCATAACATCAGCAGAAATAGCAAGTCCATTTTGACCCTTTGACTCGATTTCTTCTACTACACGATCCAAATCTTCTTGTCGGCGCGCTATAACAGCAACATCGGCACCACATTCTGCAAAGGCCAGTGCTATACCTCTTCCTATTCCACGACCACCTCCAGTTACTACAGCAACCTTGCCATCAAGGCGAAATTGATTGTTTATACTCATAAGGAACTCCTTTTTCTTTTAATTAAGCTAATCTAACTTGAAAATCTGGACAAACAAATGAAATAAACTAAGAAAGGTTCTATTGAAAAATCTAATTATTTTGACGTTTCCTAAATATTTAATATAGGGTGTAAAAATGCAGGATAAGCAAGAAATAGCAAGAGATTGGTTGCCACGTTATACTGGCATGCAATTACAAGATTTTGGCCAATATATATTATTAACTAATTTTTCCGAATATGTAGAGAATTTTGCAAATAGATATAATGCTGATATCTGTGGAGAGAAAAAACCCATGCAGGCCGCTAGTAATAATGAAGGATTAACTATAATTAATTTCGGTATGGGGTCTCCAAATGCCGCAACAATTATGGATTTATTAGTTGCATGTAACCCTAAGGGAGTACTATTTTTGGGTAAATGTGGGGGATTAAAAGAAACAACTGAAATAGGACATTTTATACTTCCTATAGCTTCGATAAGAGGCGATGGAACAAGTAAAGATTATTTTCCTGAAGAAGTGCCTGCTTTACCATCTTTTAAATTGCATAAATTTGTCTCAGAAAAAATTATAGAACAAGGTCTAGAATATAGGACAGGTGTAATATATACGACAAATAGAAGGGTCTGGGAGCACGATAAATCTTTTCTTGATCATCTTAAGAAAACAACTTGTATCGGTATAGATATGGAAACTGCTACGATTTTTATCGTTGGCCATTATAACGAGATTGCAAGAGGGGCCCTTCTTCTTGTTTCAGATATTCCTGTGACTCCCGACGGCGTTAAGACAGAAGAATCGGATAAAGAGGTAACTAATGAATGGATGAAACTGCACTTAGATATTGGTATTAAATCCATGACAGATATAGGAAAATCAGGAGAAAACATAAAGCACTTCCGATATTAAATAGTTTTTTAAGATTTCCACCTCAATTCCTTCAATCTAACTAACTTAAAGAATTATTAAAGTCAGAAAACTATTGATGGTTTTGAATAATATTATAGTCTTATCAAAGGGAAAAAAAATGACACAAAATGAAAATCTAAAAGAAATACTGGATATACAAAAGAAAGCACACCTTAGAGATGGCCCTATTTCTGCAGAAAAAAGAATAGAATGGATAAATAAATTAATATCAACCTTAATTAAACACCAAGATCAAATAGCTGAAGTAATTTCTGAAGATTTTAACCATAGAAGCAATGTCGGTTCAATGCTGACAGATGTATCATCTTCTATAACTTCCCTTAAACTTGCAAAAAAGAATATAAAAAAATGGATGAAATCTGAGAAAAGAAAAGTTTCACCAGCAATTCTTGGGCTTTTAGGAGCTAAATTAAGAATAGAATACCAACCTTTAGGCACAGTTGGTGTCATTAGTCCTTGGAATTTTCCTGTTACATTAACTTTTGGACCATTAGGAAGTATTTTTGCTGCAGGTAATAGGGTTATGATAAAACCGTCAGAATTTACGCCAAGAACTTCAGATTTAATGAAAAAAATGTTTGAAGAGAGCTTTTCGTCTGAAGAAGTAGCTGTTGTTACTGGAGGTCCTGAAGTGGGGGCAGATTTTTCTTCCTTACCTTTTGATCACCTCCTATTCACAGGAGCAACATCTGTAGCTCGTCATGTAATGAAGGCGGCTTCAGATAATTTGGTACCAGTGACTTTAGAGCTCGGGGGAAAGTCTCCCGTCATAATTTCAGAGTCTTCAGATATTGAAATATCATCTAAAAGAGTTATTGCAGGGAAAACTATGAATGCTGGTCAGATATGTTTGGCTCCAGATTATGTTTTTCTTCCAAAAAATAAATTACAAGATTTTATTGATTGCTCCAAAAATGCAGTTTCAAAAATGTTTCCTTCTATTAAAGATAATGAAGACTATACCTCTATTATAAATGAAAAGCATTATGCTAGACTTAACAATTATATTAATGAAGCAAAGAACAAGGGTTATGAGGTAATAGAAGTGAATCCATCTGAAGAAGATTTTGAACAACAAGAGCATTATAAAATTCCTCCTACATTTATAGTTAATCCTGGCGAAGAGTTGAGTGTTATGAAGGAGGAGATCTTTGGTCCAATTTTACCTTTAAAGACTTACGAAAATTTTGACGAAACCATTGATTATATTAATAATAAAGACAGACCCTTGGGTTTGTATTATTTTGGTGATGATGAGAACGAATTAAATAATGTACTACAAAATACTACATCAGGAGGTGTTACAGTTAACGATGTTATTTTTCATGTAGCCCAAGATAATGCACCATTTGGTGGAGTAGGTCCATCCGGAATGGGCTCCTATCATGGAATCGAAGGCTTTAGAAATTTTTCTCATGCAAAAACTATTTTTACACAGACTAAACTTGATAATCTAATTGATGTTTTTAGACCTCCGTATGGAAAAAAAGCAGAAAAAGCTATAAAATCTCAGATTCAACCTTAATTAGTAGTTAAAATTTATGCCCACGATAAATAGAAATGGAGTGAATATTTTTTACGAAACCTATGGTGAGGGGCCAGTTGTTTTATTAACACATGGTTTTTCAGCAACATCGAAAATGTGGAACGATCAGATTGACTCCCTTTCATCAGATTATTGTTTAGTTCTTTGGGATATGCGTGGTCACGGTTCTTCTGATTATCCAGAGGATATTAATCTTTACAATGAAAAGGAAACTATTGAAGATATATTGTCTATTTTAGACAAACTCAATGTCAAAAAAGCAAATATCGGAGGAATGTCTCTTGGGGGATATATGTCTTTAGCCTTTTATAACCAATTTCCAGAAAGAGTAGATTCCTTAATCATAATCGATACTGGTCCTGGATTTAAGAACGAAGATGCAAGAAATAATTGGAACAATTATGCTATTTCTACAGCAGAGAAATTTGAACTTTCAGGATTAGATAGCCTTACTGGCAGAAGTAAAGAGATGGATCCAAAGAACCATTTAAATGCAAAGGGGTTGTCAAGGGCAGCAAGAGGAATGTTAACCCAACATGACGACAGAATTATAAGGTCTTTAGAAAAAATAAGTGTGCCAAGTCTTATCGTTGTTGGAGAGAACGATAAACCCTTTTTAGCTTCTTCGGATTATATGGAAAGAAAGATAGTAGGCTCAAAAAAAGTTGTAATTTCTGATGCTGGACATGCAGTTAATATTGATCAGCCAGAGACATTTAATCAAACGGTCAGAGAATTTTTAAGTTCAAAATAAAAGTTTGTCTTTATAATCTATTTTGCTTGGAAAAATAACATTATTGATATAAAAATCTTTATAACCTTGACGTGAATCAGGTTAATTTTTGAAAGATTCTGATTTTGGAGGAGATAAGGAGAAGTTGGATGCAATCCATACTATATGATTATCTTCCTATATTGATATTCATGTGTTTATCGATAGTCTTGACTTTGGTCTTGATTGTGCCCCCATTAATTTTTGCACCATATAAGCCGGATAAAGAAAAACTATCACCTTATGAATGTGGTTTTGATCCTTTTGATGATGCTAGGTCAAAGTTTGATATAAGATTTTATCTAGTCGCAATACTTTTTATTATTTTTGATCTTGAGATCGCATTCCTTTTCCCTTGGGCAATAATGCTTGGAAAGATCGGAACATTAGGATTTGCTTCAATGATGATATTTCTGGGTGTACTCACAGTCGGATTTATCTATGAATGGAAAAAGGGAGCTCTAGAGTGGGACTGATTTCAGAAAAAGATTCCAAAAAATTATCAACAGAGATCTCTGATAAAGGTTTTTTTGTTACTTCTGCCGAAGCCCTAGTTAGTTGGGCTAGAACTGGATCATTGCATTGGATGACGTTTGGTTTAGCGTGTTGTGCAATTGAGATGTTTCAAACTAACGGTCCTCGTTATGATTTAGAAAGATTTGGAACGGCACCTAGAGGATCTCCAAGACAATCTGATGTTATGATAGTTGCAGGAACCCTAACAAATAAGATGGCGCCAGCACTCAGAAAAGTTTATGACCAGATGCCAGAACCACGTTATGTAATATCAATGGGCTCATGTGCAAACGGAGGAGGATATTATCACTATTCTTATTCAGTTGTAAGGGGATGCGATAGAATTGTTCCTGTAGATATATATGTTCCAGGATGCCCACCAACTGCAGAAGCATTAATGTACGGAATTTTACAATTACAGAAGAAGATTAGAAGAACCGGAACTTTTGAAAGATAAAAGTAAAATTAATAATGAAAAAAATGAAGTCACCCCACGAACTGTTAAAGGAAATCCAGAACTTTGATTTTTTGAATTCTGTTATGTTAGATATTAATGTGTCTGACTATGAGCTTTCCTTTAATATAGAACACACTAATATCGTTAAAACTTTAAGGCTCTTACGTGATGAACCATTATTATCTTTCACGCAGTTAATAGATCTATGCGGGATTGATTGGCCTGAGAAAAAGGAAAGATTTCAAGTTGCCTATAATTTGTTGTCAATGAATAACAATTCAAGAATTCGAGTAAAGTCTTTTACTGATAACAATAATTCCCTTCCATCAATAACCAAATTATTCCCTTCCTCTGATTGGTATGAAAGAGAAGCCTTTGATCTATTTGGAATTAAGTTTGAAGGTCACAAAGACCTTAGAAGGCTTTTAACAGATTATGGTTTTGAAGGTCATCCATTAAGGAAGGACTTTCCTTTAACCGGATACGTTGAAGTCAAATACGACGAAGGGAAGAAAAGAGTAATATATGAGCCCGTCGAATTAAAACAGGAATATAGAGATTTTGACTTTGAAAGTCCATGGGAGGGCGTTGATTATCCTAACGAAGTATTAAAAGATGATTAAAGATAAGAACAAGAAATTTAGGATAAACTTTGGTCCTCAACACCCTGCAGCACATGGAGTTTTGAGATTAGTTTTAGATCTGGATGGCGAGGTAGTTGAGAGAGTAGAACCACACATAGGTCTTCTTCATAGAGGAACCGAAAAATTAATCGAAAACAAAACTTATCTACAAGCTTTACCGTATTTTGATAGATTAGATTATGTGGCTCCTATGAACCAAGAACATGCATTTTCTCTTGCTACAGAGAGATTATTAGGGATTCAAGTTCCAATAAGAGCTCAACATATTAGAGTTCTTTTTTCCGAGATAGGAAGAATCTTAAGTCACATGATTAATGTGCCAGCTCAGGCATTGGATGTAGGAGCTTTAACACCAAGTCTTTGGGGATGGGAAGAAAGAGAAAAGCTTATGGTTTTTTATGAAAGAGCATGCGGGTCTCGTCTTCATGCAGCCTATTTTAGGACTGGTGGTGTTCATCAAGACCTAGAAGATCAGTTATTAGAAGATATCTATAAATTTTGTGATCCCTTTTTAAAAGTAGTAAATGATTTAGAAAGTCTTTTGACTGATAGTAGAATTTTCAAGCAAAGAAATGTTGATATCGGCGTAGTTAAGAAACAAGACGTGCTCGATTGGGGTTTAACTGGTGTTATGGCTAGAGGATCAGGGTTTGAGTGGGATTTAAGAAGAGCACAACCTTATGAAACCTATGAAGATTATGATTTTCTAATTCCAGTCGGAAAAAACGGAGATAATTATGATCGTTACTTAATCAGAATTGAAGAATGTCGTCAGTCTGCATCAATAATAAAGCAAGCCATCGAAAAAATGGAAAAAGGACCAATTATTTGTGAAGACAAGAAAATAGCTCCACCAAAGAGGTCAGAAATGAAACGTTCTATGGAAGCTCTGATTCATCACTTTAAGCTTTATACAGAGGGATATGATGTAGGCCCAGGAGATATTTATGCTGCTGTAGAGGCACCCAAAGGAGAATTTGGCGTTTATTTGGTTTCTGATGGTTCAAACAAGCCTTATAGGTGTAAGATTCGTGCCCCAGGTTTTGCACATTTACAATCACTTGATTATTTATCTAAAGGATATTTATTGCCTGATTTATCAGCAATATTAGGTTCATTGGATTTGGTTTTTGGTGAGGTAGATAGATGACTCAAAAAAGGTTAACTAAAGATCTACTTAAAGAATTTCGATTTAACGAAAAAGAAATAAAACACATAAATTCTCATATCATTAAATACCCAAAAGGAAGAGTACAATCAGCCGTTTTAGAGAGTCTTTTTCTTGCCCAAAAAAAATCAGGAGGTTGGCTTCCTGAAAGTGCTATTGCAGCAGTTTCAGAAATCTTAAATATGCCAAAAATACGCGTTCTTGAGGTAGCAACCTTTTACTCAATGTTCAATCTAGAGCCCTGTGGAAATTTTTTTGTTCAGATATGCGGAACAACACCATGCTGGTTAAGAGGATCAGACGAAATTAAAAAAGCTTGCAAAGATCATATCGGTGAAGAAAGAAAAATATCGAATGAAGATATTAGTTGGGTAGAAGTAGAGTGTTTAGGTGCTTGTGTAAATGCTCCTGTAGTTCAAATTAATGAAGAGTATTTTGAGGACTTAGATTATTCATCAATGTCTGAAATTTTAGTAAAATTAAAAAAAAACCAACCAATAAAAAAAGGTTCTCAAATTAACAGACAATCGTCAGAACCAATCCAAAGGGAAAAAAATGATTGATGAAAAAGATAAAATTTTTACCAATTTGTATGGATTTCGACCTTGGAACTTAAAGGAAGCAAAAAAAAGAGGTGACTGGGATAATACGATATCCCTTATCTCAAAAGGAAAGAAATTTATTATAGATGAGATAAAGTCTTCTGGGCTACGAGGAAGAGGGGGAGCAGGATTTCCTACAGGTGTAAAATGGTCTTTTATGCCTAAAAAACTTACTGGAAAGTTGCATTATCTAGTGGTTAACGCAGATGAGTCCGAACCCGGAACCTGTAAAGATAGAGATATCATACGAAATGAACCTCACAAATTACTTGAAGGATCTATAATTGCCTCTGCAGCTATAGGGGCTCAGGCTTGTTATATTTATATTAGAGGTGAATTTGTTGATGAAAGGAAAATTCTGGAAGCTGCTCTTGAAGAAGCTTATTCTGAAGGATTGGTAGGAAAAAATGCATGCAAAACAGGCCTGGATATAGATATTTTTATTCATAGAGGAGCTGGAGCATATATATGTGGTGAAGAAACAGCACTTCTTGAAAGCCTAGAAGGAAAAAAAGGTTTACCAAGACTGAAACCACCCTTTCCAGCTACATCTGGGTTATTTGGCTGCCCTACAACGGTAAATAATGTAGAGAGTATTGCCGTTGTTCCAGAAATCTTAAGAAGAGGATCAGATTGGTTTTCGTCTTTAGGAAGACCAAGGAACACTGGAACTAAAATTTTTTGTATCTCTGGTCATGTTAATACACCTTGCAACATCGAAGAAGAAATGGGAATCCCTTTAAAAACTCTTATTGAAAAATACGCAGGTGGAGTTCGGGGAGGTTGGGAAAATTTGTTAGCTGTTATTCCTGGAGGCTCTTCTGTTCCTCTCATACCTAAAAACATATGTGATACAGTTTTGATGGATTTTGATTCTCTTGCTGAGGTTAAATCGGGCTTAGGTACTGCTGCAGTTATAGTTATGGATAAATCTACTGATTTGATTAGAGCAATTTCAAGAATTTCATATTTTTATAAATATGAAAGTTGTGGACAATGTACCCCCTGCAGAGAGGGGACAGGTTGGTTGTGGGAAATGATGGAAAAAATGGCTAAAGGTTCGGCCAAAAAGAAAGATATTGATATTCTTCTAAATTTAACAGAACGAATAGAAGGTCATACTATTTGCGCTTTAGGTGATGCAGCTGCTTGGCCTATTCAAGGTATCATAAGGCATTTTCGACCATATATAGAGGAGAGAATTGACAATTACAAAGGCGACGCGGTTTAGAAACTATGGTTAATATTGAAATAGATGGAATTGATTATGAAGTTGAAGAAGGATTAGCTTTAATACAGGCTTGTGAGGAAGCCGGAATAGACATACCTAGATTCTGTTATCATGAGAAACTGTCGGTAGCTGGAAATTGCCGAATGTGTCTTGTAGATGTAGAAGATAGTAGAGGATTAAGCCCTAAACCAGTTGCATCGTGTGCAGTTCAGGTGAGTGAGGGCATAAAAATTTACACCAAAACCGAAAGAGTAAAGAATGCAAGGGAGGGAGTGATGGAATTCCTTCTTATCAATCATCCCTTAGATTGTCCAATATGCGATCAAGGAGGGGAATGCGATTTGCAGGACCAAGCTATGGCTTTCGGCCATGGAGAAAGTCGCTTTTTTGATGATAAAAGGGCAGTAGAGAACAAAGGTATGGGACCTTTTATAAAAACTGAAATGACAAGATGTATACATTGTACCAGATGCGTCCGATTTTCTTCGGAGGTTTCTGGTAATCACGAAATAGGCTCAATAGGCCGAGGAAATGATATGGAAATAACCACCTACCTGAATAGTTCTGTTGAATCCGAGTTGTCAGGCAATGTTATAGACTTGTGTCCAGTAGGAGCCCTTACTTCAAGACCTTATGCCTTTTCAGCTCGACCATGGGAATTAAAGAAAACCGAAACAATAGATGTAATGGATGCTTTAGGGTCAAATATTAGGATTGATTCAAAAGGTTTAAAAGTTATGAGGGTATTACCTAGGCTTAATGAAGAAATCAACGAAGAGTGGATTACCGATAAAACACGCTTTTTTTGGGATGGTTTATCTTCTCAAAGAATTGACAATCCCTATAAAAGAGTGGGAAAAAAATTAGTTAAAACTACCTGGGACGATGCAATCGATCTTGCCAAAAAAAATCTAATCTCAAGTAAACCAGAAGAGATAGCTGCAATTTCTGGAGATCTAGTTCCAATTGAATCGGTTTATTCTTTAAAAAAACTTCTAAAAGGGATTAAAGTTAAGAATTATGATTGTCGACAAGACGGGTCTAAGATTTCTGGCCCAAGAGAAAGATGGTTATTTAATTCCACTATTTCAGGGATTGATGAATCGGATGGATGCCTTCTTATAGGAACCAACCCGAGAAAAGAAGCTCCTCTCCTTAACTCAAGAATATTAAGACAATCAAGAAATTTATCCTATCCGTTGGGTTTAATAGGAGCTAAATGTGATCTTACTTATGATTATAAACTTTTAGGAGAAGATCCAAAGATTGTTCGAGAAATCTTGGAGGGTAAGAATAGTTTTTGTGATAAATTGAAACTATCTAAAAAACCGATGATGATAATCGGCCAAGGCGCCTTAACAGGAGTTAAAGGGAGTGAATTCTTAGATTTATGCATAGAGTTAGCTTATAAATTTAATTTTATTAGTAATGAATGGAACGGGTTTAACGTTTTACATACCGCTGCTTCTAGGGCCGGCGCCATGAGTATAGACTTCATTCCTGAAGAAGATGGTAAGAATACAGAAGAAATAATTAATGGATGCAAGGCAGGTCTTATAAAGACTATATTTTTATTAGGAGCCGATGAACTTCAATTATCTGATTTAGATAACTGCTATGTAATTTACCAGGGACATCATGGAGATAAAGGTGCAAACAATGCTGATTTAATTTTACCTTCAGCCGCTTTTAGCGAACAAAATGGTTTGTATATGAATACCGAAGGAAGGGTTCAAGAATCGGTCCGTTCAGTTTTTCCTGTTGGAGAAGCAAAGGAAGATTGGGAGATAATAAGATTAATTTCTGAAGCCTTGAATCTTAATTCCGATTTCCAAACTCACGAAGGATTAAGAAATAAAATTTACAAGGAATATCCTAATTTAAATCCTTTTGATGATTTTCAAAAAAATAATCCTCCTGAAAAAAAAGACAATAATGATATTAGTGGACATAAATTTTCTGAGGCCATAACAAATTACTGGTTTACAAATTCTATTGCTAGGGCATCAGCAAATTTATCAGAAAGAAATGATTATATTCAGAAAAGAGATAATTGATGGCAAACTTAATTGATTATATTGTTCCAATTGCAATTCTATTTTTCCATTCAATTTTGGTCTTGTTAGCTGTATTATTGATGGCTTATTTTGGTATTTATGGTGAAAGAAAGATTTGGGCTGCAGTTCAATTAAGACGTGGCCCTAACGTAGTAGGGCCATTTGGATTATTGCAAAGTGCTGCTGATTTAATCAAATTATTATTTAAGGAAATCATCATTCCTCAAGAAGCAAATAAGGCTATTTTTATTCTTGCTCCAATAATTACCTGTTTTGTGGCATTATCAGCTTGGGCAGTCATTCCTTTTTCTGAAGGTTGGGTGGTATCTGACTTAAACGTTGGGATCCTATACATCATAGCTATTTCTTCTCTTGGAGTATACGGAATTATTATGGGGGGTTGGGCCTCGAATTCCAAATATCCCTTTATGGGGGCAATGCGTTCTGCAGCACAAATGGTGTCTTATGAAATCTCGATTGGATTAGTTATTATAACGGTACTTCTGTGTGTCGGGTCATTGAATTTAACCAATATAGTAATGGCCCAAAGAAACATTTGGTTTGTTTTTCCTTTATTTCCTATGTTCATAATCTTCTTTATTTCCGCATTGGCTGAAACCAATCGGCCGCCCTTTGATCTCCCAGAAGCGGAAGCTGAATTAGTCGCAGGTTATCAGACGGAATACTCCTCTTCTTTGTTTATGCTTTATTTTTTAGGTGAACTTGCGGCAACCTTTTTGATGTGTGCAATGATTACTATCTTATTTCTAGGGGGATGGCTTCCACCATTCAATATAGTGCCTTTTACACTTATTCCCGGCGCAGTTTGGTTTATGTTAAAGGTTGCAACGATTTTCTTCTTATTTGGAATGGTAAAGGCCATTGTACCAAGGTACAGGTACGATCAGCTAATGCGACTTGGTTGGAAAGTTTTTCTACCTATATCCCTTTTTTGGGTTGTATTGACTGCTAGCTTTCTTTTTATTTTTAATTTAATGCCATAGGAAATGTAATGAAAAGATTTTTTTATATAATGAAAAATTTAATAATATGGGACTTTCTCAAAGCTTTTTTTGTCGCGATGAAATATCTCCTTTTTAAGCCCAGAGTTACTATTAACTACCCATTTGAAAAAGGGAAACTATCACCAAGGTTCCGGGGAGAACACGCCTTAAGAAGGTACCCTAATGGTGAAGAAAGATGCATAGCTTGCAAATTATGTGAAGCAGTTTGTCCTGCTCAGGCCATTACCATAGATGCCGGACAAAAAAGTGAAGATGGTACAAGAAGAACCATAAGATACGATATTGATATGGTTAAATGTATTTATTGTGGGTTGTGCCAAGAAGCATGTCCAGTAGATGCAATTGTAGAAGGTCCGAATTTTGAATTCTCAACAGAGACGCGAGAAGAGCTTTTATACACAAAAGAAAAGCTTATGGATAACGGAGACCGATGGGAGATCCCAATTAAAAAAAATATCGAAAGGGATTCTCCTTATCGTTAGGGAAAGCTAAAATTATAATGTTTACATCTCTCTTCTTTTATTTATTCTCTTTTCTAATATTGAGCTCCGCTTTAATGGTTGTTTTTTCAAAGAATCCTATTAATTCCGTACTTTTTCTAATTTTCTCTTTCATTAACACTGCGGGTATTTTTCTCATAGCTGGGGCTGAATTTTTAGCTCTGATATTAGTTATCGTGTATGTCGGAGCAGTAGCCGTTCTGTTTCTCTTTGTAATTATGATGCTCGATTTAGATGTAAATCAATTAAAAGGTGAAATTAAGAAATATTACAAAGTTGGCATTCCAATAGGTCTTACAATATTAGTAGAAATGGGTTTAATTATATTTTTAGATCCTTTTAAGAACGAATCCGCTTTTCTTAATAAGTGGCAAGTTAATTCAGAGTTATCTAACACAGAAAGAATTGGCGAAGTAATTTATACAGATTATTTTTATCATTTTCAAATCTCAGGTTTAATTCTTTTAGTGGCCATGATAGGGGCTATTGTTTTAACTCTCAGACATCGTGATTATGTAAAGCGACAAAATGCTGAAGAACAAATCATGCGTGATCCCGATAGAAGTGTTGAGTTGAAAGATTTGCGAATCAAAGGAGATAGCCAGTAATGACGATAGGTTTGTCTCATTTCTTAATCTTAAGTGCATGCTTGTTTCTGACAGGTGTTTTTGGAATCTTTCTTAATAGAAGAAATTTGATAATAATTTTAATGTCTCTTGAGTTACTCTTACTTAGCATAAGTATAAATTTTGTCGGATTTTCGATGTTTTTAGGAGATATTGCGGGTCAGATATTTTCTTTGTTTATTCTAACGGTCGCTGCTGCCGAAGCAGCTATAGGCTTAGCTATATTAGTTGTCTATTTTAGAAATGTTGGAAATATAAATGTTAAAGAAATTAATAAAATGAGTGGTTAATGGATCTTTTTATAATAGTTTTTTTGCCTCTTGCAGGCGCTTTAATAGTAGGATTACTCGGGAAAAGGTTAGGACTGCTTTTAAGTCATATAATTTCATGTTCGTTTATAGCAATTCCTTTTCTTCTTTCTTGTTATCTTTTCTATTCCAACTTCTTGTCTAATAATGAAATTTCTCTCTATTTGTTTGATTGGATACAATCTGGATCTTTAAGTTCCTCGTGGACATTATATTTTGACACATTAACATCTGTAATGCTGGTAGTTGTAACTTCAGTGTCTGCATTAGTTCATATTTATTCTATTGGTTATATGAAGAAGGATCCCCATCAGTATAGATTTTTTGCTTACCTATCATTTTTTACCTTTGCTATGCTGATATTAGTGACATCCAATAATTTTCTTCAACTCTTCTTTGGATGGGAGGGAGTAGGACTCGCATCTTACTTACTAATAGGCTTTTGGTATGAGAAACCATCGGCAAACTCGGCAGCCATGAAGGCATTTGTTGTTAATAGGGTGGGAGATTTTGGTCTTATGCTTGGGATTGCAACTTTATATTTTGCTACAGGTTCAGTTAATTTTGAAGAAATATTTTCTTTAAGTAACGATTTAGATAACACAATTATAAATTTATCTTGTTTGCTTTTATTTATTGGCGCTATGGGTAAATCCGCACAACTTTTTCTACACACCTGGCTACCTGATGCTATGGAAGGACCTACCCCAGTTTCAGCATTAATCCATGCTGCTACAATGGTTACGGCTGGCATTTTCCTAATAGCAAGGTGTTCTCCGCTATTTGAGCAATCAGAAATAATTTCTTCTCTAATAATCTTCATTGGTTCTTCAACAGCATTTTTTGCTGCCTCAGTGGGGTTAGTGCAAAATGATATAAAACGAGTAATAGCATATTCAACTTGTTCTCAATTAGGATATATGTTTGTAGCCCTTGGGGTGGGCGCTTATCAGGTAGCAATTTTTCATTTATTTACCCATGCTTTTTTTAAGTCATTGTTATTTCTTGGTTCAGGTTCAGTTATCCATGCTCTTTCGGATGAGCAAGACATTAGAAAAATGGGAGGTTTAGCTAAACTAATACCCTTTACTTGGTTATCCATGATAATTGGAACTTTAGCTCTTACGGGTGCGCCATTTCTGTCTGGCTATTATTCTAAAGATGGAATTATAGAGGCGGCTTATTCGTCGCATTCTTCAGGTCATTTATATGCATTTTATTTGCTGGTTTTTTCCGTTTTTCTTACAAGCTTTTATTCTTGGCGTTTAATCCTTTTAACATTTCACGGTACAACAAAAACACCAAATGAGATTTTAACAAAAGTTCATGAAAGCCCTTTGACGATGACAGCCCCCTTATTCTTACTAAGCTTAGGTTCTATATTCTCCGGTTTTTTCTTTGCAGACTTTTTCATGTCAGTTGATTTTCAGCCTCTTTGGACAAGCTCGCTATACTTAGGATCAAACAGCGAAATAATAGATTCAATTCATCGTAGTCCGTCATGGGTTAAAGCTTTGCCCTTAGTAATGATGCTAGCAGGCCTGTTAATGGCTATGTTTATGTATGTTTTTTTTAAATCACTACCTAAAAGCCTATCTAAGAGATTTTCATTCTTTTACAATTTTCTTTTAAATAAGTGGTATTTTGATGAGATTTACGACCTTTTATTTGTTAAATCATCTAGAAAAATTGGAAATTTTTTATCATTGGTTTTCGATAAAGGTATTATTGATGGAATAGGTCCAGACGGTATATCTTTAAGGGTTCAACAATTGGCGAAGTACGCTAGTAAGTTGCAGACCGGGTTTATTTACCATTACGCATTGGCAATGTTAGTCGGATTAACGGCATTCATTTTTCTTTTTGTTATATTTGGTTGAGTTTATGCAAGAGATAAATTTATTGACGATAATAACTTTTTTACCTCTTGTTGGTGCTTTTTTTATTTTATTAGCACGCTCAATTAATAAAGAAAACTCTGAAAGTAATTCTAAATATATTGCTTTATGGACTTCTTTAACAACCTTCCTAATTTCATTGTTATTAATCTATGGGTTTAATTCAAGTGTGACGGATTTTCAGTTTTATGAAAGGATTGAGATAGCGGGAGGTATAATGACATACCAGATGGGTATTGATGGAATATCTATCTTGTTTGTTATTCTAACCACCTTTTTAACTCCGATAATTATAATTTCAAGTTGGGACAGTATAAAGTACCGAATTGAACAATATATGATTGCCTTTCTGGTGTTAGAGACTCTAATGATAGGCACATTCAGTGCCTTAGATATTATTTTGTTCTATTTATTTTTCGAGAGCGTATTGATTCCAATGTTTATTATTATTGGAGTTTGGGGGGGAGAAAAGAGAGTCTACTCAGCTTTTAAATTTTTCCTTTATACTCTTCTTGGTTCAGTATTGATGTTAGCAGCGGTAATTTCAATTATTACGATCACTGGCACTACAGAAATGCCTATAATATACAATACTTTAGATTTAAAGGATCAAAGTATTCAATATTGGCTTTGGTTGGCATTTTTTGCTTCATTTGCTATCAAGCTGCCAATGTGGCCAGTTCATACTTGGCTTCCAGACGCTCATGTCGAAGCACCCACTGCAGGGTCAGTAATATTGGCGGCAATTTTACTTAAAATGGGAGGGTATGGATTTTTGAGATTTTCTTTACCATTATTTCCCGAAGCGTGTTTATTTTTTTCAGACTTTGTTTTCTGGTTAAGTATTATCGGAATTATCTATACATCCTTGGTTGCATTTGTTCAGGATGATATGAAAAAGTTAATTGCTTATTCATCCGTTGCCCATATGGGTTTTGTTACTTTGGGAATTTTTACCTTTACGGTTAATGGTATCCAAGGAGGAATTTTTCAAATGCTATCACATGGATTAGTTTCTGCGGCCTTATTTCTTTCTGTTGGTATTATTTATGATAGAATGCACACTAGAGAGATTAAAGATTATGGCGGTGTAGTTACTGTCATGCCTAAATTCGCAGCTTGTTTTATGATCTTTACTCTTGCAAATGTCGGTTTACCGGGAACAAGTAGTTTTGTTGGTGAATTTTTATCTATAGTTGCAGTATTTTCTGTTTCCAAGTTGTTTGCTTTTTTAGCCGCTACTGGAGTTATTCTCTCAGTTGTCTATGCACTCTGGCTATATAGAAATGTTATTTTTGGAAAAATAGTAAATGATAGTGTTAAAGCTTTAAAGGATTTGTCAATTAGAGAAAAATTAGTCTTATTTCCTATAGCCTTCCTTGTTATTCTTTTTGGGTTATATCCAATGCCAATTCTAGATATAATATCTGCTTCTTCCAACCATTTATCTGAAATATATAATTCAGAATCACTTAGCAGTTTAAAATAGGTATTTTAATGGAAGATTTAGTCAATATTATACCAGAAATTACTTTAGCCTTAAGTTCGATGATATTTTTAATGATTGGTGCTTTTATGAAAAGCAGATCATTGAATTTAATAATGTTTTTCTCAACTATTGTTCTTTTATCTCTTTCGTCTTTAGAGTTTTTTTCTTCATGGGATATCAAATTCTTTTTTAGTAACTCATTAATTGAGGATGGTTTATCAAGGTTTTCTAAAGTCATCATTTTTTTATCTTCAGCCTTGTCAATTATTTTATCTACAAAATGGCTCAAAAATTTTAATCAGGACTCTTTTGAATTTCCTATTCTAATTTTACTTTCTACCCTGGGGATGGCTTTAATGGTTTCAGCAAACAGCCTAATTTCTCTTTATCTCTCAATAGAACTACATAGTCTGCCATTATACGTTTTGGCTGCTTACCAAAGAAACAATGTTTATTCGAGTGAGGCTGGTGTTAAATATTTCATCCTCGGAGCGCTTTCTTCAGCAATGTTTTTATATGGAGCGTCATTAATATATGGATTTACAGGGTCGTTACTATACTCGGATATTTCTAGTTACAGCGTTGGTGCAGTTAACATAGGGTTTACCTTAGGATTAGTATTCATTATTTCAGGAATAATATTTAAGNTTTCTGCAGTTCCATTCCATATGTGGACACCAGATGTTTATGAAGGTTCAGCGACGCCTGTGACAGCTTTTTTTGCTGCTGTTCCCAAGATGGCAGCNTTGGTAGCTCTAGTNAGATTNCTTTATCAGCCATTTGGNGGAATCCCCGAAAGTTGGNTGCAAATAATTATCTTTGTTTCTNTGTCNTCAATAGCTNTAGGNGCAATAGCAGCTATAATGCAAACTAATATAAAAAGATTANTAGCNTANAGNTCAATTAGTCATATGGGNTATGCTTTACTCGTTCTNGCAACCGGGAATGCNAANCAGATATCNAGTCTTTTAGTTTATNTNGTNATTTACATTATAACAAATATTGGCNTTTTTGCTTGCCTTATAAACCTTCAATCTAGCTCTGATAATAAGATAATGAATATTGATGATCTTTCCGGTCTATCAAAACATCACCCAGTTATGGCTTTTGGTATTTCTATGTTTATGTTTTCTTTTGCAGGAATTCCTCCACTTGCAGGGTTTTTTGCCAAATACTTAATTTTTATTTCTGTTATAGAAGAAGGGATGATTTTCTTGGCTGTTTTTGGTCTAGTGGCAAGTGTAATTGGGGCTTTTTATTATTTAAGGATAGTCAAGATCATGTTTTTTGATGATTCTAAGCACGTCCTTTCTCATTCATTTTCACGAGGACTAAATATCTTAGGTTTTTTATGTTGTTTTTTTGTCATGGCTTTTATAGTTGTTCTTTCATTTTCTCCCCTTATGGAGATTGCGGAACAAGCTATTTTTGTTCTGAACTAACACTCCATGAAAAGATTATTTAAAGATATTAATGTTATTCATTATCATGAAATTGATAGCACAAATAATGAAGCAAAAAGATTAACATTAAATCAGAATGATTATCCTTACTGGGTGGTTGCTGACAAACAAACCTCGGGAAGAGGAAGAAAAAATAGATATTGGGTTTCTCCCAAAGGAAATTTTATGGGCACATATGTTATTAAAAAGGATTTGCAAAAGAAAATTATTCCTCAAATATCATTTGTCGTTTCACTCGCCCTATGTATGACAGTAAAACATTTTTGTGAAGAGGCCACTAATACTGAGGTTCAATTAAAATGGCCAAATGATCTTATAGTTAACGGATACAAATGTGGAGGAATATTAATTGAGAATATGGATAAAGAAATTCACAAAGAGAAGGTTATTGGCATTGGTATTGGTGTAAATTTAGTAGAATCACCTGAGAATGTTAACTTCAAAGCAAGCAATTTGAAACAAGAGTTAAATAAACACATTGAGAGAGATCAGTTTCTTTTAATATTGGATAAGAATATTAATTTTATGTTTGGTGAATGGAAATTAGGTAATAATTATCAAAAGATTCTTAAGGAATGGCTTATTTTTGCTTACAGGCTTAATAAAAAAGTTTCTTTGAGCTTGCCAAGCGGTAAGAAGATAGAAGGTATATTTGATGGTTTAGATACTGATGGTGGCCTCATCCTTGTTGATGGAGATGTCAAAAATATCTTTCATGCTGCAGAAATATATGAAGGTTTAAGTTAATGAGTAAAACTTATTTTTTGCCGTTGGGGGGGACAGGAGAGATAGGTATGAATCTTAACCTCTATGGTTACCAATCAAATAGTGTAGAGGAATGGATAATGATAGATTGTGGAGTTACCTTTTCTCAATCTGGTTTACCCGGAATTGATCTTCAAATGGCTGACCCTAATTATATTGTAGAAAAAAAGAAAGATTTAAAGGGTATAATATTAACTCATGCTCATGAAGACCACATAGGCGCAATGCCATTTATATGGCCTTTTCTTAACTGCCCTATTTATACAACAAAGTTGACTGCATCTTTATTAGAGGAAAAATTTGTAGAGAGAAAGATTCCTTATAAAGATAAGTTAAACATCATTGAAACCGAGGATAATTTTCAATTGGGATCTTTTGACATTAAGCCCATTGGGTTATCTCACTCCATTCCTGAGATGAATGCTTTAGTGATAAAAACTCCAGATTCTAGTATTTTTCATTCTGGTGACTGGAAGATTGATAGCGATCCTGTTGTAGGTGAAAAATTTGATAAAGAAAAAAAAGGACAATTAAATAACTTAGATATCGATCTTCTAGTTTGTGACTCGACAAATGCAATTGTTCCTGGTAGCTCCGGATCAGAGTCTCAAGTAAAAGACTCACTTTCTGAAATAATAAAGGATCTTTCAGGGCGAATCTTCTTAACCACGTTCGCCTCCAATGTCGCTAGGCTTACTCTAGTAGCTCAGATTGCAGCATTACATGACAGGCAGGTTGTTTTATCGGGAAGAGGTATGCACAGAATAGTTAATGCAGCAAAATCATCAGGCTATTTTCAAGATATTCCGAATTTTGTCGATGAAGAAGACGCGGGTTATTTACCTGCTGACAAATCTTTAATTCTTTGCACAGGGAGTCAAGGAGAATTCCGTGCGGCTCTTTCAAAAATTGCAAGAGACGAGCACAGATATTTATATGCTGAAGAAGGAGATACCGTAATCTTTTCATCAAAAATGATTCCTGGTAATGAGTATGGGATTCTCAAGCTTCAAAATCTTTTTGCTAAAAGAGGTGTTAATATAATCACGGAAAAGGACAGTTTTGTTCATGTATCAGGACATCCTTGCAAGGACGAATTATTAGAGATGTTTAGGTTAATTTCTCCAAAATTTATGATACCAGTTCATGGAGAATTCCGGCATATGGTGGCTAATGCGAAATTAGCTTCATCTTGCAATATTAAATCGAAAGTTATTGAGAATGGCGACCTAGTTACTCTAAAGAAAAATGAAATAAAAATTGATTCACAGGTAAATAATGGCAGACTTCATGTGGATGGGAATATACTGGTTCATGATTACGAATCCTCTGCGTCAGAAAGAAACAAGTTAGCTTACAATGGATTAATAATGGTAAGTTTATGTTTTCGTAGTCAAAACAAGTTGAAAGGTAGACCGCATATAAAAACAATTGGTATACCCAAGTATAATGAGATGGGAATAAAATTTGAAAAAATTTTAGAGAACAATATTCTAAAAAATCTAAAAAATAAAGGTAAGGTCGAAAATTTAGAATCAAATTTAAGAAAGTCTATAACTAAGGAAATTAAACTTTTGTGGGGAAAAAAACCTTTCGTTGAGATATTTCTACATTACAATGAAAATTAATTTTATAAGACTATGATAGGATAACTAAATTATGTATTGGACAGAATTTTTTATTCCAACAAACAAAGAAATTCCGGCTGACGCTAAAATTCCTTCACATCAATTAATGATCCGCTCAGGCATGATAAAGCAGGAAAGTTCTGGAATTTATTCCTGGCTCCCACTCGGTTTTAAAGTTCTTAAAAAGATTGAAAAAATAGTCAGAGAAGAACAAGAAAAAGCTGGCGCCATAGAGATGCTCATGCCAACCCTACAGGCTGTAGAGCTTTGGAAAGAATCGGGACGTTATGATGGTTATGGTAAAGAAATGTTAAAAATTATTGATAGACATAATAGATTTCTAATTTATGGGCCAACAAACGAAGAGCAAGTAACAGAAATATTTAGAGCTTTTGTCAAATCATACAAGAATCTTCCATTAAATTTATTCCATATTCAATGGAAATTTCGTGATGAAATAAGACCTAGATTTGGGGTTATGAGAGGAAGAGAGTTTTTGATGAAAGATGCTTATTCCTTTGATCTTAATGAGGAGGAATCAAAAAAATCTTATTATAAAATGTTTATTTCCTATATTAAGATTTTTAAAAGATTGAAAATCAATACGATTCCTGTTGTAGCCGATAGTGGTGAAATAGGGGGAAGTTTAAGCCACGAATTTTCTATTATTACGAATACTGGAGAAGGACAGGTTTATTGTGATAAAAGGTTATTCGATTTAGAGCTTGATAATGATGATCTTAATAATCTTTCAGACCTAGAGAGAGCGGTAGGAAATTATACCCAGTTTTATTCGGCTACAGAAGATAAACACAACGAAAAAATTTTTAAAGAAAAAGTTCCTGAAGAATTTCGTCTTAAAGGAAAAGCTATTGAGGTTGGTCATATATTTTCTTTTGGAGAAAAATATTCTTCCCCTATGAAGGCCTATATAACTAATAAGGAAGGAAAAAATGTTTCCGTCTATATGGGATCGTACGGAATAGGAGTTTCTAGATTAGTTGCGGCAATAATCGAATATTCTCATGATAAAAAAGGTATAATATGGCCCAATTCCGTAACACCATTTCATGTAGGAATTATAAATGTACAAGCTGATAATAAGGAATGCTTAAAAGTAATTCAGGAAATCAAATCGGAATTTGAGGAAAATAATTTAGAAGTTCTTGTTGATGATAGAGATGAAAGTGTTGGAAAAAAATATGCTGATATGGACTTAATAGGTCTCCCATATATCTTAACTATAGGTCCAAGGGATATTAAAGAAAAAAAAGTGGATGTTAAATTCCGTCACACAGATACTAAAGAGAATTTATCAATTGAAGGGGCAATAAATAGAATAACCAGTTTAGCGAAAGAAAAAACTAGGAGTTGAGACTGAAGAATTTTTTTTTAGAGTGGTGGATATCTAATAGGTATCTTAAACCAAAGGGCAAAGAGGGGTTTTTTTCAGTTATAACCCTTGTTTCATTTTTAGGTATAGCGTCTGGTGTTGCCGTTTTAGTTGTTGTTATGTCTGTAATGAATGGATTCCGTACAGAATTAATAAGTAAAATTGTAGGATTAAACGGCCATATTTTAATCCATCCTTTAGACAACGAAGGAATTAAGGATGTAGAGTCGATTAATGAAATTCTTAATAGTATTGATGGTGTAGAAAAAACTGTTCCCATGATCGAATCTCAACTTTTAGCTATGGGTGAAAACCAATCATTGGGCGTTCTAATGCGCGGTATATCGAGTAAAGATATAGAAAAAATCGATATAATTTCATCAAATATAATTTTAGGAGATAAGAATAATTTAGCTAATGGACAAGTTATAATAGGTTCCCGCTTAGCTTCTTCTTTGTCGTTATCATTAGGCAGTAATATGACCTTAATTTCTCCTAGAGGAATCTCCTCACCATTTGGTACTATTCCAAGATCCTATTCTTATGACGTGGGTGCAATTTTTGAGATAGGTATGACAGATTATGATTCAAGTATTGTTTTTCAAAACATTGAGACGCTTCGTCAATTATTAAATCTGGGAGAAGTGGTAGGGGTTATAGAGGTTTTTGTAGATAATCCAGATAAATCATTATTTTATAAGGATTTAATAGATAATGAATTGAGAGATTATAGGGTTTTTTCTAGAGATTGGAGAGAAACAAACTCAACCCTTAAGCAAGTACTTACTGTAGAGAGAAATGTAATGTTTTTAATACTTTCTCTTATACTTGTTATAGCGGGATTAAATATTATTTCTGGATTAATCATCTTAGTTAAAGACAGATCAAGGGAGATCTCTATTTTAAGAGCTATGGGAATGCGTAAAATAAGTATTGCAAGAATTTTTGTGTATACTGGGGCAAAAATTGGGATTTTTGCGACTTTTACCGGTCTGTTAATTGGGATTTTATTCAGCATATATATAGATGAAATTAGACTAGCAATTTCATCAATTTTAAATATTCCGTTATTTAGCCCTGAGGTATATTTCCTTATTCAAATGCCATCAGAAATACAGTTTTCTGAAGTTACAACTATTGCAATAATGTCGTTATCGCTCTCTGTTATCTCTACAATATATCCAGCATATAGATCTATTTCTAAAGATCCCGCCGAGGCTTTGAGAAATGAATAAAGTTTTAGAATTAAAAAATATTTCGAGAACCTATTATATTCGAGAAGCTCCTATAAGAGTTTTTGAAAACATAAACATAAATATAGATAAGAAAGAAAAACTTGCTTTGGTAGGACCTTCCGGATGTGGAAAAACTTCCCTTCTTAACATAGCCGGACTCTTAGAAAGACCTAATAAAGGAGAAGTACTTCTAAACGGTCTTGAAATTGAGTGGATATCCGACAAAAAAATGTCCGAATATAGAAAAAAGAATATTGGATTTGTTTTTCAGTTTAATAATCTTTTATCGGATTTTACGGTGATAGAAAATGTTGCGTTACCGCTTATTATTGATGGTTATAGTCGAAAAGAATCCATAAAGAGGGCCAATGATTTACTCACACAAGTAGGTTTATCTAATAGAGCGGGAAACTATCCCAACCAAGTATCTGGAGGTGAACAACAAAGAGTAGCTATTGCCAGGGCTTTGGTAAATAACCCTTCCTTAATAATAGCTGATGAACCTACTGGTAATCTTGATCAAAAGACAGCAATGAATATAGTTGAGTTATTTAATAAACTTGTAGACGAATTTGATTGTAGCTTATTCTTAGCAACACATAATATTGAGATAGCTAATCTTCAAGATAATGTTCTTAACATGGAAGGATTGAACTAAAGCATTCGGTGAAAGCATTGAAAGAGAATAAAAAGGATTTTGGATATATACCTCTTAGGGTCACTACTCAATACTCATTACTTGAAGGAGCTATGAGGGTTGATGAATTAGTAAAAAAGGCGGTAAAGCTAAATATCCCAGCTCTTGGAGTTACTGACCGCAACAACTTGTTCGGAGCATTAGAATTCTCAGAATATCTTTCAAATAGTGGAATTCAACCAATAATAGGATGCAATTTTGGTGTTTATCATCAAGACCAATTAGGAGCACTTATATGCTATGCCAAAAATGAATCTGGTTATAAGAACCTAATAAAGATTTCGTCAGAGATTTTCTTAAATAATAACAATGAGACTATAGATTTAAAAAGAATTCTAGAACTAAATGAAAACTTAATATGCCTTTCAGGTGGTTGTGACGGTCTAATCAATAATTTACTAAAAAAAGACAAGAAGAAAGAAGCTAACGAGCTAGCATCCCTGTTAGGTAAGACTTTTGAAAATAGATTCTATATTGAATTACAGAGGTTAGGAATTGATAATTATGAAGAAGATTTATTAAATATTTCTTATGATTTTGAAATCCCTTTTGTAGCAACCAACCCTGTCTTCTTTGAGTCCAAAAATAATTATGTCTCACATGATGTTCTAATATCAATAAAAGATTCCACAACAGTAGATGACCCTAAAAGGAAACGTTTGACTCAAGAATTTTACTTCAAATCATCCAATGAAATGAATGAATTGTTTAAAGATATTCCAGAAGCTCTAGAGAATTCTGTAGAGATCGCCAAAAGATCATCTTTTAAGGTTAATAAATTTGATCCTAGGTTACCGAGGTTTGGGGGTTTAGATTATGAAGGAGAAACGTCTGAGCTTGAAAAACAAGCTGGGAAGGGTTTAGAGCGAAGATTAGATGAATTTAAAGTAGAGAATAAAGAAATATATCGCGAAAGATTAAAAGAAGAGATAAAAATTATAACTTCAATGAAATTTCCTGGATATTTTCTCATTGTTTCAGATTTTATTAAATGGGCAAAAAAAAACGGAATACCGGTTGGACCTGGAAGAGGATCGGGGGCAGGTTCTGTGGTCGCTTGGGCATTGACAATTACAGACTTGGACCCAATTAGATTTAACTTAATTTTCGAAAGATTCCTTAATCCGGAAAGGATTTCATTGCCCGATTTTGATATAGATTTCTGTCAAGAAAGAAGAGAGGAAGTTATTGAGTATGTTCAAGAAAAGTATGGTGAAGAAAATGTTGCGCAGATTATAACTTTTGGGAGCCTTCAATCAAGGGCAGTTTTAAGGGATGTAGGGAGGGTTCTAGGTTTACCGTATGGACAAGTAGATAATATTTGTAAATTAATTCCTAATAATCCTGCTAATCCTACAAGCCTAAAAAAAGCTATAGAAGGAGATATTAGAATAAGAGATGAGAGAGATAATAATCAAGATATAGCGTCAATGCTAGAAATAGGATTAGAGCTTGAAGGACTTTTAAGAAATGCTTCAACTCATGCGGCAGGATTGGTAATAGGAGATATACCTCTGCAAGAACTTATACCTTTGTATAGGGACCCTAGGTCAGATATGCCTGTAACTCAATTTAATATGAAATGGGTAGAGGCCTCAGGGTTGGTTAAGTTTGATTTCTTGGGATTAAAGACTCTAACCGTGATAGATAAGGCAATTAGACTCATTGAAAAAAACAATGATATCAAGATAGATCTTTCTAAGATTCCACTAGATGACAATAAAACATTCGAACTACTTGGTACTGGTGATTCTGTCGGGATTTTCCAATTGGAGAGCAGCGGTATGCAAGATGTTCTAAGAAGCATGAAACCTGATTGTTTTGAGGACATTATTGCGCTTGTAGCTCTCTATCGTCCTGGGCCTATGGATAATATTCCCAAGTTTATAGCGTGCAAAAAAGGTGAAGAGGTTCCTGATTATATGGATCCAAGTTTGGAACCAATTTTGAGAGAAACATATGGTGTAATTATATATCAGGAACAAGTAATGCAAACTGCTCAAATCTTATCAAATTACTCTCTTGGTGAAGCAGATATCTTAAGGAGAGCTATGGGTAAAAAAATAAAAGCCGAAATGGACGATCAAAAAGAAAGATTTATTAATGGTGCAATCAAGAATGGAATAGAAAAATCAAAGGCGTCATATATTTTTGATCAGGTTTCAGTATTTGCAGGCTACGGATTTAATAAATCTCATGCGGCTGCTTATGCTTTAATTGCATATCAAACAGCTTATTTAAAGACGTATTATCCAGAGCATTTTTTAACTGCCTCAATGACCTTAGATAAAGAGAATACTGATAAGCTAAGCATATTTGTTAATGACGCTAAAAGTTTGGGTATTAGGATATTACCACCAGATGTAAACACATCTAAGATGGAATTTGATGTTGAAGGTAAAAATATAAGGTACGGATTGGGAGCAATTAAAAATACCAGTCAGATTGATATGATAAGAATTAACGAAGAATCGATAAAAAATGGCCCTTATAAGAATCTTTATGACTTTGCTCAACGTTTAGATTCAACAATCTTATCAAAAAAAAATCTTGAATATTTATCTTATGCAGGAGCATTTGATAATTTAGAAGATAATAGAAACAAGGTTTTCAATTCTATAAAAGTTCTATCAAATATTTCCAGTGCCTCTGAAGAAATAAACAACAATAGTCAAGAAAATCTATTTGAAAAAGAATTCAAAACTTTTGATCATATTCCTCTTCCCAACTTAACTCCTTGGACAAATTCAGAGAGATTAACAAAAGAATTTTCAGCAATAGGTTTTTATTTATCAGGTCACCCATTAGAAGAATATTCAGGCTTAATAAAAAGAAAAAAAGTAACTCCCTATAAAGAAATTATTAATGGATCTGATCATGTTTATAAAATTGTGGGAACAATTTCTTATGTTAAAGAGAGAAAATCTCAAAAAGGAAGAAATTTTGCATTTGTAGGCTTAACAGATCCTAACAATCAATTTGAAATTACCGTTTTTTCAGAATTACTATTTAAAGCAAGGGATATCTTAGTCCCAGGAAATTCAATACTAGCGGAAATAGAAACACAAAGAAATTCAGATAATTTCAGATTATTGGCGAGTAAACTTTCCTTGCTTAACGAAACACCTAAAAGTATAGATTCAGAAGAAAAATATGCATACTTGAGAGTTTATATTGATAAATCTGATGCGATTGTTTCTATTAAAGAAAATCTAATTCAAGAAGGTGATACAGAAATTTCGATATGTTTATTTCTTGACAATGATAATAATTTTGAAACTGAGCTTAGCTTAGGTAAGAATTTTTTGATAAATTCTTCAATAATTGAGTCAATTAAGAATATTGATGGTGTATCAAAAATAGAAGAAATATAACAATTTTTATTGAAGTTTTTATTTATTACCCTTATACCATTTTCATCACACACACGAACATAGCTTTTCCAGGTAATCCGGTGCCCTTAGGTAAAGTTCGTGGAGGTAGAACTGGAGATGGAGGATGAATTGGCATTACCAGAATATTCTATAGAAGAATTTCTTGAAGTTGGAGCGCATTTTGGACATCAAACGCATAGATGGAATCCAAAAATGGAACAATTTATTTTTGGAGAACGCAATAACATTCATATTTTAGATCTGTCGCAAACTATTCCTATGATGCATAATGCGCTTTTAGCAGTTAGGGAAGTCACAAAGTCTGGAGGAAGAGTACTTTTTGTAGGAACAAAAAGACAAGCTTCAGAGGTTATTTCGGAGACAGCCTCTTCTTGCGCACAATATTATGTAAACCATAGGTGGTTGGGGGGTACTCTAACTAATTGGAAGACTATCTCAAATACTATATCCAGGCTGAAATCAATTCAAGAAACCTTAGATAATATTGATTTAGCTGGTTTAACTAAAAAAGAATTACTCAAACTGACAAGAGAAAGAGATAAATTAGAAAGATCCATAGGTGGTATCAAGGATATGGGAGGGCTACCCGATTTGATATTTGTTATTGATACAGTAAAAGAGGATATAGCGATCAAAGAGGGCATTAAACTAAAGATACCAATTGCAGCTATAATAGATTCAAATAGTGATCCAGAAGGAATAGATTATCCAGTTCCAGGAAATGATGATTCAGCAAAATGTATAAAGCTTTATTGTGATTTAGTTGCTCGTGCGGCAATTGATGGTCTTTCTATCCAATCTGAAGAAAAAGTAAGCTCTAAAGAAGATGAGACAACTAATGTAGAAGTGAAAGAAAAACAGGTTACTGAAACACAAAAAGATAATGAAGAAATAAAAGTGGAGAAATCAAAAGGCATCTCTAAGGCTAATCCCGGAGAAACAGAATCAGAAAAGAGTTCAAAAAACATATCCAAAAAAACTATGACCCCAAAAAAAACCACCACCAAGGTCAAAAAAAATCCTAAAGAGAAAAATACAGAAAGTTAAGATGGAGATTTAAATATGTCCGAAATTACGGCCAACTTAGTGAAACAACTGAGAGAAAAAACTGGTGTAGGTATGATGGATTGTAAGACCGCTTTAAAAGAAAATAATGGAGACATAGAAGCATCTATTGATTGGTTAAGAACANAAGGAATTGCAAAAGCANCAAAAAAAGANGGAAGAATTGCCTCTGAAGGATTAATTTCTCTAATTCTTGACGAGGATTTTGCTTCAATAGTTGAAATTAATTCAGANACAGATTTTGTTGCTAGAAACGAAGATTTTCAAAGTATAGTAGCAACACTCACAAAAATATCTCTTCTCAGTGAAGATTTAGAAGATATGAAATCAAAAAAGATTAAGGGTAAGGAATTAAGTGTTGAGGATTTTATTACGGAAAAGATAGTATCCGTAGGAGAAAAAATTAATCTAAGGAGAATGAAAAAAATTAAAAATGAAAAAGGATTAATAGTCTCTTACGTTCACAATCAAGTTTGTGAAGGTATGGGTAAGATAGGTGTTTTGGTTAGTTTAGAATCTAATTCTGATAGAGAAAAATTAAAAGATTTAGGAAAAAAAATAGCTATGCATGTTGCCGCAACTAATCCTATCTCCATTGATATAAATGAGATTCCAGCAGAAATTTTGGAAAGAGAGAAAAAAGTTTTATCGGAAGAGGCGAAATCTAGTGGAAAATCAGAAGATATAGTTGAGAAGATGACAGAAGGAAGATTAAGAAAATTTTACGAAGAAAATGTTTTATTGAAACAAACCTTTGTTATTGATGGTGAAAGTAAGATTGAATCTGTTCTGAATTCATTAGATTCTCCAGTAACAATAAAAGAATTTGTAAGGATGGAGCTAGGAGAGGGCCTAGTAAAAAGTGAAGAAGGTTTTTCCGAAGAAGTTAGTTCCTTGTTGTCTTAAGATTATTATTAATTAGGAATATATTGTTTAATTTTGTATTATCTTACGAAGAGTTTTTTATGGAATTGAGGAAATAATGACAAAAGATCGCTACAAGCGAATTCTTTTAAAGATTTCTGGTGAGTCTCTTATGGGGGAAAATCTATTCGGAATAGATGTAGTAACTGTAGATAGAGTAGCTAGAGAAGTTTCTCAAGTATTTAATTTAGGGGTTCAGGTCTGCCTTGTTATTGGAGCAGGCAATATTTTTAGAGGTCTTTCTGCTGCTGCAGAGGGCATGGATAGAGCAAGCGCAGATTATATGGGTATGCTTGGAACAGTAATGAACTCTTTAGCAATGCAAAATTCTTTAGAAAGAATTGGTGTAGAAAGCCGAGTTCAATCTGCAATAACTATGACTGAGATTTGTGAGTCTTACTCGAGACGAAGAGCAATTAGGCATATGGAAAAGAATAGAGTTGTAATTTTTGCAGCTGGAACGGGAAATCCTTATTTCACCACTGATACTGCAGCAGCATTACGCGCAAGCGAAATGTCTTGTGATGCAATTTTCAAAGGAACTCTCGTAAATGGCATTTATGATAAAGATCCAAAAAAATATGATGATGCTGTAAAATTTGAAAAAATTTCTTTTCACGAGGTTTTAACTAGAAATTTAAGAGTGATAGATTCCGCAGCAGTTTCATTAGCTAGAGAAAATGACATTCCTATAGTGGTTTTTTCAATTAAGGAAGAAAATTCATTTGTGGATATAATGGAAGGGAAAGGAAATAGTTCAATAGTAACAAGTTAAAGGCTTTAAAATGAATGAATTAGACAGAGAAGATTTAAGAAGGAGAATGGATGGTTCTATGAATTCATTAAATAATGAATTTTCTGGGCTTAGAACGGGTAGAGCTTCAGCGAGTATGATAGATGGAATCTTAGTAGATGCTTATGGTCAAAAAATGCCAATTGATCAGTTAGGTAGTATATCAATACCTGAATCAAGAACCATATCCATTCAAGTTTGGGATAAGGGGTTAGTTATCGCAGTGGAGAAATCTATTCATGAGGCAGAATTAGGTTTAAACCCTCAAGTAGATGGTGAACTTATAAGGATACCCATTCCTGAATTAAACGAAGAGAGAAGAGCCGAGCTATCTAAGATTGCCGGGAAATATGCTGAACATTGTAAGATCGCCATAAGAAATATCCGCAGAGATGGAATGGACTCAATAAAAAAAATGGTAAAGGAAAATAATCTAGGCAAAGATGAAGCGACAGATTTTTCTGAAGAGGTTCAAGAAATTACAGACGAGTATATAAAAAAAGTGGATGGGATATTAAATACTAAAGAGAATGAAATTCAACAAGTGTAGATAGCCTATGTCCGATTCAATTTTAAATGAAAATAATCAAAATAAAAAACCTTCGCATGTAGCTATAATTATGGATGGAAATGGCAGATGGGCAAAGATGAGAGGACTTCCGAGGTATGAAGGACATAAGCAAGGGTTAAAAACTTTAAGAAAATTATTAAGAGAAGTAAATAATTATGAAATCGACTATCTTACACTATTTAGTTTTTCTATAGATAATTGGAAAAGGCCAAAATCTGAAACTGCAAAGTTAATGGATTTATTAAGAAAATTTATTTTAAATGATTTATCAGAGTTACATAAGAATAATGTAAGGGTTAGGATAATAGGCAGCAGAGAGAATATTCCAAAGAGTATAATAAATTTAATAGATAGCGCCGAAGCTTTGACTATTAATAATAAAGGATTATATCTTCAAATTGCATTTAATTACAGCGGAAGAGATGAAATATTGAATGCCGTTAAAAATATAGGAAAATCGATATCAGTTGGCATAATAGATCCTGTAAAAATTAACCAAGAAATTTTCGAAAGTTATTTATTTACTTCTGGAGTACCTGACCCAGATCTCATTATTCGTTCCGGATCTGAAAAAAGGATATCTAATTTTTTGTTGTGGCAATTATCATATGCAGAGGTCTATTTTGAAGAGTGTCTATGGCCAGACTTTGATAAGGGAAACCTAGATAATGCAATAAAAGATTTTATGGAAAGATCGAGAAGATATGGCAACGTTATTTCAGAGATTAATTAATGGTTTTATTTTCAGATCTCAAATTAAGAACAATTTCATCACTTATATTATTATTCATATCACTATCAGCCCTTATCATGGGAGGAATTTATTTTGATTTACTTATTACTTTAATTTCGATCATCTTATCCTTTGAATGGATGAGAATTGTATCAAATAATTATTGGATTATTAGAGGAATAATATCATCTTTTGGGCTAATTTTTATTTTAACTAATAACGGTACCGATTCCATTCTTCTTATCTCGGCGCTAATAACAACTATATTATTATCTTCCTTTTCTAGATTATTTAATGTTTCAGCCTTTTTATCATCAATAGGATTTATATATATATTATCTGCAATGTCTGTTCTGAAGTGGTTAATGGGATTTGAGAAAGGTCTAATTGGAATTATTATTATATTTTTAACAGTAATAATCTCAGAAATTAGTGGTTATATTTTCGGCAATATTATTGGAGGTCCAAAATTATTTAAAAAAATATCACCAAATAAAACATGGTCTGGTGTGTTAGGATCATTTTTTCTTGGTATATTGAGCTATTATTTATTTTCTCTTTTCTATTCTTCAAACTCTAATATTTTAATTTTTTCTATCGGTTTTTGTATAGTTTTAGTTTCAATATTTGGAGATTTAACTATTTCATCGTTAAAAAGAAGATCCAATATGAAAGACTCAGGTTTTATATTGCCTGGCCACGGAGGTCTCTTTGATAGATTGGATGGACTTTTGGCGGTTTTGTTTTTTTTCCCCTTTATTTCAGCGTTTTTCGGTCATATAGGTAATCCTATCAATATAATCTTTGGTTAAAGCTATGAAAAGAACTTCGATATCAATCTTTGGAGCGACGGGTTCTGTCGGAAAGACGGCCCTTAAGATAATTCGTGAAAATAAAGATAAATTTAAAGTCAACGTTTTGACTTCCAATACTAATGTTGAGAAATTAGTAGATTTGGCGAATGAATTTAATCCTTTTGCTGTAGCTATAGCGGATGAAAGTAAGATTAAAATTCTTAAAGAAGAAACCGCCAGCAATGATTTAATTTATTTTGCAGGTCAAGGAGGAATTATAGAAGCTGCCAGTATAAATTCGGATATTACTATTGCAGCTATAGTAGGATTGGCTGGACTAAAACCCATTCTCGAGTCGGTTAAACATGGTGGCAATCTTTGCATCGCCAATAAAGAGTCAATAGTTGCTGCAGGAGAGATAATATATAGAGAATGTGAAAAGTATGGCACAAGAATTATTCCTTTGGATAGTGAACACAATGCAATCTTTCAAATTTTAGAGGGTAATAAAGATTTAGAAATAAGAAAAATCTATTTAACAGCTTCTGGAGGGCCATTTTATAACTTCTCTAAGGAAGATTTAAGAAAAGTCAGACCTGAGGATGCTGTAAAGAATCCAAACTGGAGTATGGGGAGGAAAATATCTGTAGACTCCGCAACATTGATGAATAAAGGTCTTGAAATTATTGAGGCAAAACATTTATTTAAAACCGATGATGATCAAATAAAAGTTCTTATTCACAGACAATCTATAGCTCATGGGATAGTGGCCTTTAACAACAATGCATTAATAGGATCTTTTGGTAAGCCTGACATGATCTACCCTGTCAGATATGCGCTTTTTTGGCCTAATGGTCAATTAGAGCAGCGCGAAGATATAGATATTAATATTTTAAATGATTTATCTTTCATTGAAATTGATGAAAATAATTTCATCGCGCTAAAACTAGCTAGAGAATCTGTTAAGAGAGGGAATATTTATCCAATTATTTTAAATGCTTCGAATGAGGTGGCGGTTAGAAGTTTTTTGGAAGAAAGGATAAGTTTTTTAGACATTTTGGTTGTAGTTCAGGAGTCTATCGAATATGTTTCAAAATCAATTCAAATTAGATCAAATCATAAGATGAAAGTAAAAGATATCTTTGAAGTTGATAATGAAGCAAGAATTAAAACTGACGAGATTATAGAAATGAGGCATTGACATGGGATTTATACAAGATTTATTTTCCTATCTTCCTATATTGGCCCAGTATTTTTTTGCCTTTGCATTTCTTATTACTGTTGTAGTTTTCTTTCATGAGCTTGGACATTATTTGATAGCAAGATTTTGCGGAATTGGTGTAGAAACTTTTTCAATTGGGATGGGAAAACAACTTTGGGGAAGGCATGATAAGTCTGGAACTTTATGGAGAGTAGCATTGCTTCCGATAGGAGGTTATGTAAAATTTTATGGAGATGCAGATCTAACAGGTAAAAAGAGTCCAAACTTAGACTTAAGAGAAGATAAAGATGACAAAAATTTTCACACCAAATCAGTGTGGAAGAAGATAGCTACAACTGCTGGTGGACCTATTTTTAATTTTTTATTAGCGATTATTATATTTGCAGGAATATTTATTTATAGAGGCGAAAGTATAGTACAACCTTTTATTGGAGAGGTTTTAGAAAATTCACCAGCTCATAATTTTGGTCTTAAAAAAGGCGACGAAATTATATCAATAAATGGACAAGACATCTTTTCATTTAATGAACTAAGAAGTTTTGTTATAGAAAATCCTGAAAAAGAACTTACCATTAATATTGTTAGAGATGGATCTACAATAACAGTCTCTCTCTTTCCTGAACTTATAGTTGATAAGGATAGATTTGGAACCGAATATAAAATTGGAAGAATTGGCGTTATGGCGATGCAAGATCCTTCTTATCATAGTGTAAGGGATCACAACATTATAAGTGGTTTTTATAGGGGAATAGAAGAAACCTTCAATCTTTCTGGAAAGATCTTAAGTTATTTAAAAAACCTTTTTTTAGGAAGAGAATCAATAAATCAGATAGGCGGACCCATTAAAATTGTTCAAATAACGGGTGAGATCTCTAATTATGGAATAATTCCCTTATTAAGCTTAGTTGCTGCAATATCTATAAATCTCGGAATTATGAATTTGCTTCCTATCCCAGTTTTAGATGGAGGACACCTACTTTATTATTCTATTGAAGTCTTATTTGGCAAACCACTAAACCCGAAGGCCCAGGAGATAGGGATGCAAATTGGCATGACTATTTTAATAGCTCTCATGCTTTTTGTAACTTTTCTTGATATAAGCCGATTGTAGTCATAAAAATAAATTATTAAAAAGGGAGATTATGGGTAAATACAAAACATTGGTATTTATTGCGGTTGCAGTCTTTCAATTTTTTGGACCAGTAATGGGTCAAAGTTCTTTGCCAAATAATGAAAATTCTGATGTGCAAACCCTAGAGAGAATTCTTTTTATCGAGGTTAGAGGCTCTCAGAGGATTGAACCTGATACAATTAGATCGTATATGACAGTTAAACCAGGGGATTTATATTCAGAAGAAACCGTTGATAGGTCTTTGAAAATACTTTTTAACACAGGGTTATTTGCTGATGTGGCAATTAGGCATGAAAATTCAGGTCTAATAGTTTTTGTTATCGAAAATCCTATTATAAATAGGGTTGATTTTGAAGGAAACAAAGCTCTAAAAGACGATAAGTTTGAAGAAGAGGTTGAGCTAGGTCCTAGATCTGTTTATACGAGGTCAAAAGTTCAGGCTGATGTTCAAAGACTTATAGAGCTGTATAGAAGATCAGGTCGATTTTCTGCAACTATAGAGCCTAAGGTTATAAGGCAGCCACAAAATAGAGTCGATTTGATATTTGAAATTAACGAAGGACCAACTACTGGTGTGGCGTCAATAAATTTTTTGGGAAATATAAGGTTTCGAGACAGGAAATTGAAGAGCCAACTAGTGACAAAAGAATCCTCCTGGTGGAGGTTTTTTTCTTCTGATGATTCTTATGATCCTGATAAATTAGCTTATGATAGAGAAGAATTGAGAAAATTTTACTTGGATGAAGGCTATGCTGATTTCCAAATAATTTCTGCTGTTGCAGAACTTACGAAAGATGGATCCAACTTTATAATTACATTTGTCCTAGATGAAGGAGGAATTTATGAATTTGGTGAAGCCATAATTGAGAGCTCACTAGAAAATATGAATACAGACGATTTGCTATATCTAATTGAACATAAGCCAGGCAATCAATATAGAGCAACTCAGATTGATGACACTGTCGACAAGATTACACTTGCTGTTGGCGAAGAAGGCTATGCTTCGGCCGAGGTAAGACCTCGTGTACGTCGTAATAAAGAGAATGGAATTGTAGATATAGTTTATTCAATACAAGAAGGCCCTAGAGTATATGTTGAAAAAATTAATATTAACGAAAATTCTAGAACTAGGGATGAAGTAATCAGGAGAGAATTAAGGGTAGTTGAAGGTGATGCATATAACAAGGTTTTAATTGATAGATCAGAAACGAAGGTTAAGTCTTTAGGCTATTTCCGTGAGGTTGAGGTTTCAGTGAGTCCTGGTACTACAGAAGACAGAATTATAGTAGATTTTGAAGTTGAAGAACAACCTACAGGAGAATTATCCCTTGGTGCAGGTTTTTCTTCGGCAGAAAGCCTACTCCTAGAAATTAGTATTTCTGAAAGAAATCTTTTAGGAAGAGGCCAGTCGGTAAGATTAAATATTGCAAATTCGGAACGAAGAAAACAGTTTGAAATAGGTTTTACTCAACCNTATTTTTTAGGAAGACGTTTNACNGCNGGTTTCGATATTTTTCANATTGATAATGATTATAGANGATATTCATCNTANCGNTCAACCCAGTCAGGNGCTTCGCTAAGGGCCGCATGGCCAATGTCTGANTATGCTAGTCTTTCAGTTTTTTACAGGTNCCTTCANGANGAAATTTCAAGNTACTTTTTCCAAAGCGGTTATAATTTAGCTGATGATTACAACTCCAATAAATCTGAGTTTGGTTATAGTTATGCAATTGATACNAGGGATGATTACATTGACCCAACAAGAGGGTGGACTTTCTCAATAGGCCAAGATTTGGCAGGATTGCTTGGTGATTCAGAGTATTTACGAACCTCTTTTGGAGGAAAATATTACTATGAGATTGCCCAGGGTTGGGTTTTGAATGTGGGTGGAAATGCTGGTTATATTTACAATTATGGAAGTAAAAACTTAAGGATTAACGATAGATTTTTTAAAGGTGGAAATACTTTTAGAGGATTTGATAGAGCCGGAGTTGGTCCAAAGGAAATTATTACAGACAGACCTAGAGGGGCGGAATTTTTCGCTGTTGGAACTCTAGAGGTAACTATTCCTCTGGGTTTGCCGGATGAGTTTGGTTTAAGAACGGCATTATTTACCGATTTTGGAATAATAGGAAAAAATGATGATCAGGATAGAGTTCTTAGCACCTATAGGGCTCAAGAACTTTTAGGAGATCAACTTAGCCCATATTACAATATTAGCTCCTTATTAAATCAGGATTATTCAGCATTAGATGAGGCATGTAGAATTAATAGTGCGGGCTTGAATGAAGAATATGGCACTTTATGCACAAGATTTGTAGATGATGCAACATTTCGAGCTACTGTTGGGGTAACTTTAAACTGGGATTCTCCGTTTGGACCAATAAGATTTGACATTGGTAGGGCAATAGTTTCAGAGGATTATGATGATGCTAAATTCTTTAGGTTTAGTGGTGGAACTAAGTTCTAGTTATTAAAGTAACTTAATGTAACTAATTTTTTATTGGTCATTTATTAGCGATTGATCTAAGGAACATCAGCAGTTATGTTATTGACAAATTTTTAAGTGGAGAGAAGAAAATGAAGAAATCTTTTATTTTCCTTTTGGTTTTTTTACTTTGCGGATCGTATTCTTATAAAGTAAATGCTGCAGAGGATGTTCTGGTTGTGAATTTACAGTATGTAGTCAGTCAATCTAAGGCTGGTTCAGCTCTAAGAAAAAGAACTCAAGAACTTGGAGAAGAAATACAAAAATTGCAAGAAGAAGCACAAAAATATTTTCAAGAACAGTCACAGAAACTTGATGAAGATAGAGCTCTTCTCTCTCCAGAAGTCCTACAGCAAAGATTGGACGATCTAAGAAAGGAAGCTGAAGAAAAAAATATTGAATTACAAGATAAAGCTCAGAATATTCAACAGGCTATTAAAACGGCTTCTTCTTCGATAGATTCTGTTATTAGCCCAATCTTAACAGAAATAGTTAATGAAAAAGGAGCAAAGGTTTTACTTGATAGGCAGGTTATTTTATTTGGTGATCCAAAATTAGATGTCTCTGCAGAAGTAATTAAACAGTTAAATAAACGTCTTCCTAATGTCGAAGTTATCGTTAAAGGCCAACAATAATTTTGTATGATTGATGAGTGACCCAAGGTTTTATAAAAAATTAGGACCTTTTAAATTGCATGAGTTAGTTTCATTCGTATGTGGTGAAATAAATTCTGATAAATTCAACCATAAAATTATTGATGACATTGCTGCGTTACATCTAGCAAAACCCTCTGAGATAAGTTTTTTTGATAATTTAAAATATAGAGACCAATTGTTGAATACAAAAGCCGGAGCATGCATCATAAAGGAATCTAATAAAAATCTTGCTCCCAAAGAAACTGCTTTAATTTTTTCTGATAACCCCTATTTGGATTTTACAATGATCTCTCGGTCTTTCTATCCTGAACAAATACACCCAAAATCCGTTAGTGGATTCCTGTCTGATGAAAAAATAACAAATAATTCAAATATACAAAAAGACGTAATATTGGAGAAGGGGGTAGTAATTGGTAAAAATGTAGAGATTGGAAATAATAGTTTTGTTGGATCCAATGCGGTCATTGGATCTAATGTCAGAATCGGAGAAAATACTTATATAGGTGCCAACGTTTCTATTACTTATGCATTTATTGGAAATAATGTCATTATTCATCAGGGAGCTTCAATCGGTCAGGACGGTTTTGGTTTTTCTATGTCTCCTAAAGGACATATAAAGATTCCGCAAGTTGGATTGGTGATTATAAATGATGATGTAGAAATAGGTTCAAATTGTTGTGTAGATCGTGGAAGTAATCAAAATACAGTTATTGGTAAAGGCACTAAAATAGATAATTTAGTTCAAATAGCTCATAACTGTGTAATTGGTGAACATTGTGTTTTAGCGGGAATGGTTGGCCTTGCGGGGTCAACTACATTAGAGGATTTCGTTGTTATGGGCGCTAAATCTGGTGCATCCGGCCATCTAACTATAGGGAAAGGTTCTCAAATAGCAGCAAAATCTGGAGTAACAAGAGATCTGCCTCCAGGAAAAAAATGGGCAGGATTTCCTATAAGAAGTTTAAATAACTGGAAAAAAGAAATCCTTAAAATTAAAAAATTAACAGATAAAAGGAGGATTAAAGAGGGTGAATAGCGTAATGTCGATAATGGATTCACGTAAAATAATGAATCTAATTCCTCATCGATACCCCTTTTTAATGGTTGATAGGATAGAAAATTATAATGGCACTGAACAGATAACAGCAATTAAAAATGTTTCAATTAATGAATCTTTTTTTCAAGGTCATTTTCCCGATATACCTATAATACCTGGAGTAATGATAGTAGAGGCAATGGCCCAAGCAGCAAGTTGTTTAGTAGTCCTTGAAAATAGTAATGGAAATCCTAATGGAATGTCTGTTTTATTAACTAAAATAGATAAAGCTAGATTTCGAAGACCAATTGTTCCAGGAGACCAGATACGTATGGAGATAGAAAAAGAAAGAAGTAGAGGTAATTTATGGCAATTTATGGTCAGTCTTTTGTAAAAGATGAAATAGCATGCGAAGCAAGTTTTGCCGCAATGGTTGTTAGACTTGAAGAGGTTGAAAATGAATAAAATTCATGAAACAGCAATTATAGACACTTCTGTTCAACTAGGAGAAAATATAAAGATTGGTCCCTACTGTATAGTTGGAAAAGATGTAAAGATAGAAGATGATGTAAGTTTAATTTCTCACGTTACGATTAACGGTAAATCGACGGTAGGAGAAGGTACAATAATATGGCCTTTCTCTGTTATAGGCTCTGAGCCTCAGGATATGAAACACGATGGAGAGGAAGGTTCACTAATAATAGGTAAACATAATTCTATTCGTGAACATTCAACTATGCATACAGGAACTGCTGCAGGTGGAATGACCACAACTATTGGAGATAACAACCTTTTCATGGTTGGTTCTCATATAGCCCACGATTGTATTGTAGGTAGCAACTGTGTCTTTGCCAATAATGCCACACTTGGAGGTCATGTCACGGTTGGTGATTGGGCAATATTAGGCGGATTATCTGCTGTACACCAATGGTCAAGAGTTGGTTGCCATTCTTTCATAGGCGGTTTATCTGGGGTAACTCGAGATGTAATTCCTTATGGCATGGTAGTAGGAAATAGAGCAAGATTAGAAGGTTTAAATTTGGTTGGGATTAGAAGAAGAAATTTTTCTAAAGAAGAAATAAAAGATGCCAAGATTGCATATTCTCTCTTATTTGAAGATAAAAATTGCGAATTTAAAAAAAGAATATCTAAACTAAACGAACTCGAAATTAACACTAAAATTGTTAATGATATGAAATCCTTCTTAGAATCGGAGGGTTCGAGAAGTTATTGCCTTCCGGATAGTTAAATCTTATGCCATCAAGAATAGGTATAATAGCAGGAAGAGGAGATTTCCCTTTAAAGGTTGCAAATTATCTGAAGTCGTCTGGAGAAGAAATCTTTGTATTGCCAATCAAGAATTCAGCAAAGAAAGAATTATCAGATTTTCCTCATAAATGGATCCGTTTAGGTCAAATCGGTTTAGGCATTAAGACCCTAAGAAGAAATCACTGTAAGGATATAGTAATTATTGGCGGGGTTGATGTGCCTAATCTATGGTTCTTATGGCCAGATTTTGGTTCTTTAAAACTTTATTTAAGGTTGATCGCATTAAAAATAAAGGGAGATGCTGCAATTATTAAAGAAGTTATTAACTTTCTAGAAAAGGACTATGATTTTAAGGTTATAGGGGCTGAAAATTTTTTACAAGAAGCAGTTATGCCAAAAGGGTTTATGAGTGGTGTTAATCTTAACGAATATCATATTAAAGATATAAGGTTAGCTAAAATTAATTGTAAAGAAATTGGATTAAAGGATATGGGTCAAGCGTGTGTGGTTTCCGAAGGCTCTCTTATTATGTCAGAAGATCTTAAGGGTACAGATGCAATGCTTCAGAAGATAATAAAAAATAAAAAAAAGTTCAAAAAAAAGGGGGTGTTAGTAAAATTAATGAAGCCCCAACAAGATATAAGAGTTGATATGCCGACTATAGGTCTGAAAACTTTATTACAAGTTAAAGAGATAGGTTTGGCTGGTATAGCATTAGAAGCTGGTAAAGCACTAGTCTCTGACAAGGAAGATGTTATAGAATTTGCCAAAAAAAATAACATATTTATCTATGGTTTCGAGAAAGATGAATTTATCTAAAGAATTACATATTTATATAGTAGCAGGAGAGCCTTCAGGTGATTACTTGGGGGGAGAGCTAATTAATTATCTAAAAAAACTCTATCCACTGGCAAGATTTTCTGGTGTTGGGGGTACAAAAATGAGTAGCCACAGATTTAAATCTTTATTTAATATGAATGACATTTCTGTTATGGGTATTATACCTGTTTTTCTGAGAATATTTAGTCTGATTAAAAGAATAAATTTAGTTAAGAATGATATTATCAGGAAAAACCCAGATATAGTTATCCTTATTGATAGCCCTGATTTTAATCATAGAATAGCGAAGTCAGTAAAGAAATTATCACCTAATATACCAATAATTTGTTATGTAGCTCCTTCAGCTTGGGCATGGAGACAGGGTAGAGCCAAAAGAATGGCAAAATATTTTGATCATTTATTTGCTTTACTTCCATTTGAAGAGGATTTTTTTAAGAAATTTGGCCTAAAAACTACTTATGTAGGTCATCCAGTGATTGAAAGGATTAAAAAAGTTGATTCCAATCCTACCTTTAGATCCAAATACAATTTGAAAGGAGAAAGAATACTAATTCTATTACCAGGTAGTAGAAGTTCAGAAATTAAAAGACATGTAAAATATTTTAAAGATGTCATTCATAATATAAAAAAAGATTATCCCGAGTTTGATTTAGTTGTTGCAATTAATTCAGAAGAATCAAGTTTGATAAGAGAAAATCTAGATGAATTATTAATAATAGAAAATGAAGAAGAAAAGTTATTGCTTTTTAAGGAAGCAGATTTTGCGTGTGCAACTTCGGGGACCGTTACTCTAGAGCTAGGATTAAGCAATACTCCTATGGTTGTTATTTATAAAATGGATTTTGTTTCGTGGTTAATAATTAGCAATTTAGTCAAAGTTAATTATGTTTCGCTAATTAATCTAATATTAGATAAGGAATCTTCTAAGGAATTAATACAAAAAAATTGTACCTCCCAAAAAATCACTAAAGAGCTAAATAAGATGATTAAAAATAAGAAATATCAAAAAGAACAAATTAGGGATTTACAAGAATTTCAAACGTTAATGAATTTTAAAGATAATAATAATTTTAATAAGGTTGGTGAAGTAATAGAAAAAATCTTGATAGATAAGAATTAACGATTATTTAATTTTACGTAATCTCTTTGCTTACTTCCTACATATAATTGTCTTGGCCTACCAATTCTTTGGCTTGTATCCTCAATCATTTCATTCCATTGAGAGACCCAGCCTACAGTTCGGCCAACTGCAAAAAGGACTGTAAACATTTCCATTGGAAATCCAAGTGATTTCATAACAATGCCAGAATAAAAATCAACATTTGGATATAGTTTTTTTTCTATAAAGTAATCATCCTCCAAAGCAATTTTCTCTAATTCCAAAGCTATAGATAATAACGGATTATCTTTTACACCAAGATGATCAAGAACTTCATGACATGCTTTTTGCATGACTTTTGCCCTTGGGTCATAATTCTTATACACTCGGTGACCAAATCCCATCAGGCGAAAGGGATCATTTTTATCTTTGGCCTTAAGAATGTATTCAGGTATCCGATCAACTGAACCAATTTCTTCTAGTGTTTTAATGCAAGCTTCATTTGCTCCACCATGAGCAGGCCCCCACAAACAAGCTATGCCCGATGCAATACAAGCAAAAGGATTAGCACCTGAAGAACCTGCTAATCTTACCGTTGAGGTTGATGCATTCTGCTCATGGTCTGCATGTAGTATTAATATTTTATCCATAGCTTTAGCCAAAGTTTTATCAACCTTGCTTTCTTCGGTGGGGAGCCCAAAACACATATGCAAAAAATTAGATGCATAATCCAAATTATTTTTTGGATAAATAGCAGGTTGACCAAGAGAATGTTTAAACGCCATAGCAGCAAGAGTTGGCATTTTTGCAATTAGCCTATGACATGCGATTCTTCTCTGCTCGGGATCATTTATATCTGTAGAGTCATGATAAAATGCTGAAAGGGCGCCAACTACACCGCACATAATAGCCATTGGATGCGCGTCTGGACGAAAACCAGTAAAGAATCTGTTTAATTGCTCATGCACCATTGTGTAGTTTTTTATAATTTCTGAAAATTCTGTAAATTCTTCACTATTAGGAAGTTCACCATTTAGAAGAAGATAGCATGTTTCAAGGAAATTCCCCTTTTCGGCAATTTGTTCAATAGGATACCCCCTATACAGAAGTATTCCTTCTTCACCATCAATAAAAGTAATTCTAGATTTGCAACTCGCTGTAGATGTGAAACCAGGATCATATGTAAAATTTCCTGATTCAGAATATAAGTTGGAAATATCTATTACCTCCGGACCTATTGTTCCTTCATGCATAGATAGATCATAAGATTTATCTTTAACTGATAATTTTATTTTTTCATTCTTTTCTGACATTACCTACAGCTTCATCAATTCTTTTTAGTGTATGTTCTTTATTAAGATAGTAAAGAACATCATATATACCAAGAGAGCTTAATCGTCCAGTTATCGCCACCCTCAGCGGTAATAAAACTTCTCTTAACTTCAAATTTTCATCGTTGGAAAAATTTTCAATAATTTTTTTTATCTCATTAATATCCCATCTTACAAGTGTTTCTAATTGATTTTTAAGTTTTTCTAGCATTGCAATCGATTTCTTAGTAAGTACAGCTTGTGCTTCTCCAGAAAGATTTAAAGGGAGATCATTAACAATGAAATCTGAATTTTCTTTTAGATCATTAATAGTTTTAGATCTTTTTGCAATTTCTGGAAGCAACATTTTTAAACTATTTAATTTATCCTTGGGTAGATTAATTAAATCTTTTCCTATTTTATTAATGATGTCTTCTTCGTTCATTTCTCTTATGTAATGGGAATTGATGTCTTCCAATTTTTTTAAATCAAATCTTGAAGGAGATTTTCTTATTTTTTTTAAAGAAAATAAATCTATCATTTCATCTTTAGTAAATATTTCTTGGTCTCCATGACTCCACCCAAGCCTCAGTAAATAGTTGATAATAGCTTGAGCTAGAAACCCCGATTCTTGATAGTAATCGATTCCCAGTGCGCCGTGTCGTTTAGACATTTTAGAACCGTCTTCTCCATAAATAAGTGGAATATGAGAGAAACTGGGGATATTCCAATTTAATGCTTCATACAAAAGTTTCTGTTTGGGGGTATTCATTAAGTGATCATCTCCCCTTATTACGTGAGTAATGCCCATATCATGATCATCTACCACAACAGACAACATGTATGTTGGGCTACCATCAGAACGTAATAAAATTAGATCATCAAAATTATCAAGTGGAAAACTAATATTACCCTGAATCTCATCATCTATAATGACATTTCCTTCTTCTGGGGTTTTAAATCTTATTACAAAAGAAGTATTCAGCTCTTCAAAAGGATCTTTATTTCTCCAGGAGCTCTGAAATTTAAAACTTTTTCCTTTTTTTAATGCCTCATTTTTTTGTCTAAGTATTTCATCCTCATTATCCCAACACTTATATGCATGGCCATTTTCAATAAGCTTGTTGGCTATCTCAGTATGTCTTTTTTGATTTTTATGCTGAAAAATAGGTTCTTCATCTGGAGAAAGTCCTACCCATTTTAAACCATCGACTATTGCTTTGACTGCATCATCTGTTGATCTTTTCCTATCGGTATCTTCAATTCTCAGAAGATATTTTCCATGATTTTTTTTTGCAAATAAAAAATTATATAATGCAGTTCTTATTCCACCAATATGCAAAAAACCAGTAGGAGAGGGCGCAAATCTAGTAACGATATTGTGTTTACTGTTCAAGGTATTACTTTAATCTTTCAAAGATCCTATATAAAACGAACTCTTAAGAAAATAACTATATTTGAAGAAGAATTCTAGTACGATCTTAATATACCAACAAGTATTCCTTGGATTTGAACTCTTTCTGGTCCGTAGATTTTGGTTTCATAAGAAGAGTTGGCGGGTTCTAAAGCAATAGTATTGCCTTTTTTTCTTAATCTTTTTAAAGTGGCTTCTTCTCCATCTATTAAAGCAACAACTATTTGTCCTGATGTGGCATTATCGGTTTTTCTTATTATCGCTTTATCTTTATCAAGAATACCAGCTCCAATCATAGAGTCTCCTTCAATTTCGAGAGCATAGTGATCTCCAACCCCAATCATGTTACTGGGTACTGAGATTTTATTTTTTTCATATTCAATTGCTGCGATAGGAGTGCCTGCTGCAATCTTACCCATCATCCGTATTTCAAAGATTTCTTCACCAAGACTAAATAGATCCGAATCTTGTTCACCATCTATAATTTTGGGCTTAAAGCTTGGAGCTAAATTAATTTTGGAAGCGTTAGGAAATCTAATGATTTCTATTGCCCGAGCTCTATGAGCCAGCCTCCTTATAAACCCTCTTTCTTCTAGAGCATTGATTAACCTATGAATTCCTGATTTTGAACGAAGATCTAATGCCTCTTTCATTTCTTCGTATGATGGAGCTATTCCTGTCTCACGAAGATTTTGCTGAATAAATATTAATAATTCATTTTGTTTTCTAGTTAACATAATTTTTCCCTAAATTAATTCATAAAATAGAACTAAAGAAGAACATTGTTTTACTTTTGTTCTCCTAAAAGGTCAATACTTGAATTATTTTATAGGAATTACCTTTATTTTGCTTCCTATCCTGGCTTTTTTGTCATTTGGTTCCCTTATAATCAATACGTCGGATTCAGAAAGATTCTTCAGTGATGCGCTATCTTGATTCGTAAGGGGGATAACAATTGAATCACCTTTTTTTGTGTAAGTGATCCTAGCTCTCATATAGTGTTTCCTATCCGTATTTTTAGGTAAATTTTCTCCTAATATCATATTCACCGTAATATCTTCATGTTTGTATCCCTGAAGAGCATAAATTGCCATCTTTAAGAAGATTTGGCTACAAATCATTGAAGAAACTGGGTTTCCAGGGAGTCCTAATATAGGTTTTATGCCCTTTGATCCAAACATTAGTGGTTTTCCTGGTCTCATTGCTATTTTCCAAAATTTTAATTTGAATTTTAATTTTTTTAAGGAACTATAAATTAAATCATATTTACCTATTGATGCTCCTCCAATAGTTACTATCATATCAGCGTTCAATCCCTTTTTTAACAAAGTCGTGATTGCTGCTGTTTCATCTTTTGCTATTCCAAGATCGATCGGTATCCCCCCCCATCTCCTAACTAGTGATATTATTGCTGGTTTTGTAGCGGCAGGGAGTAAAAAATCATTTAAATTTTCCCCGACTTCAATAAGTTCATTTCCGTTTGCAAGAATGGCGATTTTAGGTTTTTTAAATACACAAATATTTTTATGATTCATTGAACTTATGAGAGCAATGTCGTTGCTACTGATCATTCGAGGTGGCTTTAAAGAAAAAATGTCTTTTTTGAAATCTTCGCCTTTTTTTCTTATATAGTCCTCTTCTTCATAAGAATTTATTAATACTTTACCATTTTTTTGGTGACAATTTTCTTGAAGTATCACTTTGTTTGCCCCTTTGGGTAGTGTTGAGCCAGTGAATACTCTCGTGGCATCTCCCGTTAAAATTTTTTTTATAGGTTTATTTCCAGCTTTTATTTCTTCAACTATTTTCAGTTTTTTAGGTAAGAAAGACAAATCTTTTTTGTTCACAGCAAAACCATCCATGGAAGAAATGTTTGTTGATGGTTGATTTCTTTTTGCAAAAATCTGTTCAGATAATATCCGATTATAAGAGTCTCTAGTCTTAATCTTTTCAGTTTTATTTATTGGTTTTATAGAATTGAAAATTATTTTTCTGGCTTTATCAACAGCTAAATGTTTCATCTCCTTTTCCAATCACCTGACTTTCCTCCGCTCTTACTTATGAGCTTAATAGATGATATTTCTGCACTTCTATCTATGCTCTTGGTCATATCATAAATTGTGAGACAGCATATTGATGTTGCGGTTAATGCCTCCATTTCAACTCCAGTTTTTCCTTGGTTTGAAACAATAGTTATTACTTCTATCCCCTTATCAGTTATATTTAGATCTATAGTAACTGATGATAATGCAATTGGATGACATAACGGAATAATTTCTGAAGTCTTTTTTGCAGCCATTATTCCAGCGATTCTAGCTATATTGAGGATATCTCCTTTAGGAAGTTTATTTGAACGAATAGTTTTTATGGTTTCATTTTTTAACTTTACAAAGCCGGAGGCAGTTGACTTCCTGGAGGTTGATCTTTTTTTTGAGATATCAACCATATGAGCCTGTCCCTCGTCATTTAAATGTATGATTTTTTTCATCTTATTGAACCTTTAATTAAAGACTCTAATTTATTACTTATGTTATCCGATTTCATTAAAGATTCACCAATAAGAAAATTATTGATACCCGAATCCATAAGAAGATTTATATGTTTACTATTCGAAATACCTGATTCACTTATAACCAAAATTTCTTTTGGTATTAATCTTGTGATTTTTATAGAATTTTCTATATTAGTCGAAAAATTTTCTAAGTTTCGATTATTAATTCCGATCATTTTAGGATTTAAATAGAGGGCTTTTTCAACTTCTTCTTCACTTTGAACCTCAATCAACACATCTAAATCTAACTCTTCTGCGAGTTTCTTCAATTCCTTAGCTTGAGTTTTATCAACTATTTTCATAATAATTAATATACAATCGGCTCCATAAAATTTTGATTCATATATCTGATAAGGATCTATAATGAAGTCTTTCCTAATAATAGGAAGAGGAGAGACCTCTTTAACTATTTTTATATGACTCAGTTTTCCTTGAAAAGAAGGAAAATCAGTCAAGATTGATAAACAAGCAGCACCACCTTTTTCATATTCTTTAGCTATACTAGGAGGATTAAAATATTTTCTTAACTCTCCCTTTGAAGGGCTAGCCTTTTTTATTTCTGCTATTATTCCAGGTAAATCTTTCTTATTTTTATCAATCAGAGCTTTAAAAAATTTTTTTGTTTGTCCATTTTCCTTTAAAAAATTGATAATTTCTATTTCTGGTAAAGATTTTTTTGAATCAGTAATTTCTTTTTTCTTATAATCGACTATCTCTTGTAAGATGTTCTTCATGAATTTGATATTTCTATTAGTTTTTTCATGCTTGTTAAAGCTTTTCCTTTATCGATAGATTCTTTTGAAATTTCTATGCCTTCTTCGATAGACGTTGTGATGCCAGATACAAAGAGGGCTGCCCCAGAATTTAACACTACTATATCTCTAAACGGACCAATTTCTCCATTTAGAAGACTTCTGATTTTGTCTGCATTATATGTTGGGCTTCCACCCTTTAAATCTTCATTTGAAGATAAGTTTATGCCGTAATCTTGAGGGTTAAATTCAAAATTTTTTATTCTTCCGTCATTTAGCTCGGAAATGTACGAAATTCCAGTTGTTGTAATTTCATCCATTCCATCTGATCCCGATATTATCCAAGCTTTTTTTGAGCCAAGATCTTTTAAAGTTCTTGCAATTGGTTCTAACCATCTTTTATCATAAACCCCCATAATTTGCCTTTTTACCCTTGCTGGATTTGATAGAGGTCCTAACAAATTAAAAATAGTTCTAACCCCGAGTTTTTTTCTTATTGGTCCCACAAATTTCATAGCAGGGTGATGGTTAGGAGCGTACATAAAACCCACCTTAGCCTCAAAGATACACTTGCTGATTTTAGAGGGATCAATGTTCAATTTTACTCCCAATTCCTCAAGGACTTCAGATGATCCGGATTTTGAAGATAATGCTCTATTTCCGTGTTTAGCTATAAATGCTCCCGCACCCGCTGCTACCAGCGAGGTAGCTGTAGAAATATTGTAAGAACCTAAAGAGTCACCTCCTGTCCCGCATGTATCGATAGCGTTGTTAGGGGCTTCCACATAAAGAGCTTTTTCAATCATTACATCGGCACCAGCGGATATTTCTTCAATTGTCTCACCTCTTTCTTTTAAACCCAGTAAAAATTTTTCTATTTGATGGTCTTCTGCTTTGCCTTCGAGAATATAATTAAATGCCAATTTTGCTTCTTCTCTAGTTAAGCCAGATAAAGGAATTTTTAATATTATTTCTTCAAAATCTTCCATTTATAAATTAATAAAATTGTTTAGGATCTGATGACCAAATTCTGTAGCAATACTCTCCGGATGAAATTGTATCCCCTCAATCAAGTTATTTTTATGTCTTATACCCATAATAGTTCCCGTTTTTGTTTTTGCAGAAACAGATAAGTCAGGTGGAATATTATCAGGATCAACCACTAAAGAATGATATCGTGTTGCTTTAAAGTTCTTTGGTAAGTCTTTAAAAATACCAAATTGATCGTTATTTATTTGGCTTAACTTTCCATGAACAATATTTTTTGCTCCTATTATCGAGCCCCCTAAGGCAGAAGCTATAGCCTGATGACCAAGGCAAACCCCAAGTAATGGAATGTCTTTTTCAACACAAACTCTTATCATTTCCTCGCTAATGCCGGCAAAAGATGGATATTTGGGGCCAGGTGAAATTACAATTTTATTGGGTTTTAATTTAAGAATTTCTTCAACTGTCATAATGTCGTTTCGACAAACAAAGACTCTTTGGTTTAGGTCGCCCAGGAAGTGATATAAATTCCAAGTAAAGCTATCATAATTATCTATCAAAACTATCATTCTAAGAAATATCCAACTAATGAGTTACTATTAATAATTTTTTCTCTATTTTTTAAGACATCTTCCGCAGCTGAAAATATTACCTGAGCTTTGTTTAGCGTTTCATTATATTCGTAGTCTTCTTTTGAATCATATACTACTCCGCCTCCAGCTTGAACGTACATGATTTTATCTTTTATTACTGCTGTTCTCAAAGTGATTGCAGTATCCATATCACCTGAAGATGAAAAATAACCAATAGCTCCTGCATATAAACCTCTCTTATTTTCTTCTAATTCATTAATAATTTCCATTGCTCGAATTTTTGGTGCTCCTGAAACTGTACCGGCNGGGAAACCNGCGCATAAAGCGGATATNTGATCTTCGTNTTCTTTCAACTCTCCTTCTACATATGANGCTATATGATACAAATGAGAAGTTTCCTGAATGNTAAAAGAATCTTTAACATTAACTGAACCNATTTTAGANACCCTCCCAACATCGTTCCTTCCCAAGTCCAAGAGCATCAAATGTTCAGCNCTTTCTTTNGGGTCGGAAAGAAGAGATTTTTTAACCTCTTGTTCCTTTCCCTTTTTCTTTAANCGCGTTCCAGCTATAGGTTTAATAATTACTTTCCCTTTCTCTACCTTAACTAGGGTTTCAGGGCTGGATCCTACAATATGGAAATTCTCCAATTGAATGTAGTACATATATGGCGAAGGATTAATTCTTCTTAATGAATGATATAAAAGAAATGGATGAGGCTCGAATTTAACTGAAAATCTTTGACTTGGAACAACTTGGAAAATATCTCCTGCAATTATATATTCCTTTGCCTTTCTTACCATTGCAAAATAATCCTCTTTTGATTTGTTAGAATTTGGTATTTCTAATTTTTCTTGAGTAAAATTTAAATTAGTTTTAGGTTTGCTGTTTAACAGCTGATCTTCAATATTATTTATTCTCTTCTCAGCAGCCTTATATGCTTCAACTGCACTAAGATCTTTCTCAAATCTAACATGTAAACAAATTGATATTTCTTTTGTAATACTATCAAAAATTATAACTATTGAAGGCCTCAATAGAATACCATCTGGCAAGCCCATTTCATCATTGGATGTAGAAGGTAATTTTTCGATATTGTTTACAAATTCATACCCCAAATAACCAAAAATCCCAGAACAAATTGTTGGCACATTTTTGGGGATAATTAGAGTACTTTCTTTAATAAAATTTCTTATTCTTTTGATCGGATCATCTTTATATTCTCTCAACAAATTGTCTTTGAAATAAATTTTTGTATTTTTATTTTTAATTTTCAGAATTTTATCAGGATTTAACCCTATAATAGAGTATCTTCCTTTTGTTTTTCCGTCTTGGACTGATTCATATAAAAAAGAATTCTTTCTATCAATTGCTATCTTTAAAAAAGCAGATAGAGGTGTTTCTAAATTATTAGGAATCTTTTTTAGCACCAATTGTGATATTTTTTTGTTATAATGCTTTTTAAAATTATCAAAACTTGTAAAAGAATTTTCTTGCGCCATTTTATTTAGAATGATCCTTGTGTGTTTTGAGGTTCAAAAAAATTGAGAAGTCGATTAAAATAAACCTCGGTCGTTAATTCTTTTTGTAATTCTTGGGATAATGAAAATATTAGTTCATTTTCGAATCTTGGTCCATTTACTTCTTTAAGAGAGTTCATTCTTTCTTCATTTTCTTCCAGAGTAGAGATGCTTTTAACTACTCCGACTATCATGCTATTTCCAATAGCTACAGGAGCTACAAAAGCAGAATTTTTTTTAGTTTCAAAAATCTTAAGGATTGATGCTCTTGAGAAAACTTCATTTGTAGTTGATCTTATAATGTTTCCACTATTTAAGATTGCTACTTCAAGCTCGTCGGCTATTTCCTCTAATTTTAAAGACTGTTCACTAATTTTATTTAAATATTCGGTAGCTTTTAACTCAGTAAGATCTTTATTTTTGTTATTTCTCAGATCATTAATTACCTCTTCTCTTACCTCATTAATATTGGGAATATTTGCATCACGAATACCATCAACTCTTACAAATATAATATTTCCAACGTTATCTTCTATTGAATCAATTTCGGTTCCGATTTCAGAATCAAAGACTTTTTCTAATATTTCATCTAAAGACGGTATATCTAGGTATTGGTCATTCAAATTCTTTCCGTTAGGAGTTATTGAGTTGAATGCCTTTAATTCTAAATTTTGATCTATAGCTATTTCTTCAAAAGTTTTTCCTGAGGCTCTCTCGTCTTCAACAAGATTATAAAGTTCATAAATCTTATCCTGAGAAGCGCTTTCTTTAAGATCTTTAATAATTTCATTTTTTACATCAAAAAAATCTCTTTTCTCCTCTTCAGTAATTTTAATTACATATATAAGTGATGGGCCAAACGGGCTATTAACTGGCCCTACTAATTCATTGATTTCGGCATTAAATGCCATTTGTGATATTTCGAAATTTAAACCCTGATCAATTGAAATCAACCCTTGATCAACATCGGATTTGTTTAAACCTCTATCATTTAATAGTTTTTCCAAATCGTTGCCATATAGATAATCTTCTTGAGCTTTTTCTAGCTGATCTGAGTCTATAAAGGGTATCAGGTAGTAGGATCTTTTTTGAGGTATTTCATATAAAGACTGGTTTTCTTGAAACAATTTGTATGCTTCATCCTCATCAATAACAATTTTTTCATTAATTTCAGTATTAAGTAACGCAAGAATAGAAAAGTTGCGACGTTGCTCGTCCGCGTAAGAATTTTTATTCTTATTAAAATAAGAATCAATTTCAAGATCACTGATGATTGATACCTCCTCCTCAGAGGATAAGTTGATTAAGACATAATCGATACTTCTGCTTTCATATTGAAATTGGTAAAGTAATTTGTTCATGATTTCTGGCATTTTAAAATTTCCGAAGAGAGAATCAAAAATTTGTTTTTGTATCATCGACTCTCTTTCCGTCTCTATGAACATTTCTTCAGTTAGTCCGTTTTGTCTTATCACCTGATCAAAAATATTTCTATCAAATTCATTAAACGCGTTTCTAAATGCTTTAGTGTTTCCAATTCTTTTAGCAATAGTTTTATCTGAGGGTCTTAGCCTCATATTATTTCCAACTTCTATAATAGATGATTCAATTATTAATCTATTTAGGACTTGAATATCTAATCCTGATTCTCGAGCTTCTTCCGTTGAAATAAATCTCTGTAATTCATTTGAGATTCGATTTATTTCCCTATTAAATCTAAATTGAAACTCTTGAATAGTAACATCCTTATTACCAACTGATGCAAGCTTTCCAGCATCATATCCACGGAAAATATCACCAACACCCCATATAGAAAAGGCAAACACAAGAAGAATGATAAGTGCGAATCCAAACGGTCCAGTTACATTTTTTCTTAAAAATTTAAACATAAAATTATCTCTATAATAAATTAACAAAAATTTTGCGCATAGTGTATCTTGAATAAAAAAAAGGCAAGAGATAGCTAATTTATTATGATAAATTATTTTATTAATTAAAGTTGTAGAAAAATATGAAAATTGGAAATAAAAATCTTATTGCTGGCAATTGGAAAATGAACGGATTAAAAAAAGACCTGTCGTTTTTACATAATCTTTTGCTGTTTATTAAAAATAAAAAGCTTAAAAGCACCGAGGTTCTTATATGTCCTCCATTTACTCTAATTGATACTTTTTCAAATTTATCTAAAAATACCCCGTTGAAAATTGGAGCCCAAGATTGCCATTTTGAAGAGAGTGGTGCGTATACAGGAGAAATTTCAGCGAATATGCTTAAGAATTTAGGTGTTTCTTATGTGATATTAGGTCATTCGGAGAGAAGGGGGTATTATAAAGAAAATAACCACCTTATTAACTCTAAAATTAAAATCGCTCAAAAATCTGGTTTAAAAACTATTTTGTGTATAGGCGAAACACTAAGTGAAAGAAAAAAAAATTCAACTCTTAGGGTTATTGGAAGGCAAATAAAAGATTCTTTAAAGGGAAATATTGATCCCATGAATCTTGAGATTGCATATGAACCTGTATGGGCGATTGGGACTGGACGGATTCCTTCTGCTGAGGATATTTTTTTAGTGCATGCTTTTATTAAGGATAAATTAGATTCTTTTTATGGTAAAAAAGCGAAAAATATTCGAATCTTATACGGTGGCTCTGTTAATAGTAAAAATATCTCCTCAATATTTGGGATTGATAATGTAACTGGTGCTTTAATAGGGGGTGGAAGTCTAAAAATTTCTGAATTTAAATCTCTTGTCACTCAATCTATTAAGTATTGAATTATAAAGGTTGATCGTTTAAAAACTAAATTATTATGTCTAGTGTTATTTTGGTTATACATTTAATTGTTGCTGTCGTTCTGATAGTTTTGATCTTATTACAAAGATCAGGAGGCGGAGGACTTGGAATAGGCGGTGCCGGTGATTTTATGTCTGGAAGGGCTGCAGGTAATATTCTGTCAAGATTAACAGGAATATTTGCTTTAGTGTTCTTTGTGACTAGTCTTTCACTTGCTCTTTTATCAAGCATTAATAAAAAATCTGGTATTATAGATGGAGTGAAAACTGAGGAAATTCAAACATTATTTGATGAAAAAGAGGGCGATGAGAATTCATTACCTGATTTAAAATAAAAATTTTACAACAATATCTTTAAAAATTCATATCAATTAGATATAATTAACTTCCATGACACAGTATATATTTATAACTGGTGGCGTGGCTTCTTCTTTAGGTAAGGGACTTACTTCAGCAGCGCTTGGCGCTCTTCTTCAGGCTAGAGGTTATACGGTTAGATTAAGAAAGCTGGATCCATATTTAAATGTTGATCCTGGCACTATGAATCCTTTTCAGCATGGAGAGGTGTTTGTAACTGATGATGGCACAGAAACCGACCTGGACTTAGGGCATTACGAGAGATTCACTGATGTCCCATCTACTGTTGATGATAATATTACGACAGGTCAAATATATAAGAGAATAATTGATAAAGAAAGAAAAGGTAAATATCTTGGAGGAACAGTACAAATTATTCCGCATGTGACTGATGAAATTAAAGAGTTTATTCTTTCCGATAATGGTGGAGTTGATTTTTGTCTTTGCGAAATAGGAGGAACTGTAGGAGATATTGAGGGCCTACCATTTATAGAAGCAATAAGGCAATTAGGTAACGATCTGCCAACAAATAAGACAAGTTTCGTTCACTTAACTTTGTTACCTTATATTGCTGCAGCAGGAGAAGTTAAAACTAAGCCTACACAACATTCGGTAAAGGAACTTCGCTCCATAGGTATCCAACCTGATATCCTAGTCTGCCGGTGTGATAGGAACATTTCTCCATCCGACAGGAAGAAAATTTCTATTTTTTGTAGTGTTCCTGAAGAATCTGTAATACAGGCGATTGATGTAGATACTATTTATGCTGCACCTAAAGATTTAAAAGACAATGGTTTTGATGCTGCTGTTCTTCGTTCACTAGGAGTTAAAAAAATACCTAAAGTTAACCTAAGCAAGTGGAATAAAGTCGTAAAAAGGATACGTAATTATGATGGGAAGGTAGAAATTGCAGTAGTTGGTAAGTATGTTGAACTTAATGACGCATATAAGTCTCTCTTTGAAGCCCTTTCTCATGGCGGCATATCTAATAATGTTAAAGTAGAAATAAAAAGGATTGATTCGGAAACCCTCAAAGATAAGAAAAGTTTGACTAAATTAAACTCTGTTAATGGTATACTTGTTCCTGGTGGTTTTGGACAAAGAGGATCTGAGGGAAAAATCTTATCGGCTAAATATGCAAGAGAAAATAATATTCCATATTTTGGTATTTGCTTTGGTATGCAAATGGCAGTAATTGAAGCAGCAAGAAATCTCTTAGGTATGAAAAATGCAAATTCAACAGAATTTGGAAAAACTGATAAACCAATTGTAGGATTACTTACTGAGTGGATAAAGGATACCGGCATAGAAAGAAGAAATGAAAATAGCGATTACGGTGGAACCATGAGGTTAGGATCGTATCCAGCTGAGTTAAAAAAAGGATCAAGAATTAGAAGGATTTATGGCAAAAGTGAAATTGTTGAACGTCATAGGCATAGGTATGAAGTGAATCTATCTTATAAAGATGATCTAGAAAAGGTTGGTTTGAAATTTGTAGGAATGTCACCAGATGGTTTGCTTCCTGAAATAATAGAAATTCAAGATCATCCTTGGTTTATTGGTGTACAATTTCATCCAGAATTAAAGTCTAGACCCTTTAATCCCCATCCTTTATTTTCTTCTTTCATTGATGCAGCTATTATTCACGCAAGGATGATATAATTATTTTGGAAAATTTATGAAACAAGTAACTTTAAAATTAAAAAATATAGAAATATCTAACAATTCCAAGATATTTTTAATTGCTGGGCCTTGCGCTCTAGAGAGTCTTGGTCATGCCATTGAAATCTCGACAGAATTGAAAAATATTACCAATGACCTTGGTATAGGTTTTGTATATAAGACCTCTTTTGATAAAGCTAACAGAAGCAGTATTGATTCAAAAAGAGGAGTGGGTTTGAAAAAAGCATTACCTATATTTGAAAAAATAAAAGATAAACTGGATGTTCCAATATTAACTGATGTTCATTCACCCGAACAGTGCGAAAGAATAAAGAGTCTTGTCGATATTATACAAATCCCTGCTTTTTTATGCAGACAAACAGATCTTTTAATTGCTGCAGCTGAAACTAATAAGATAATAAATGTAAAAAAAGGACAGTTCTTAGCTCCTTGGGATATGCAAAACGTAGCTGATAAAATTATGAATACAGGAAATAACAATGTTTTATTGACTGAGAGAGGCACATCTTTTGGTTATAACAATCTTGTTTCTGATATGCGATCTATTCATATTTTAAAAAAGACCACCTTGCCGGTTATTTTTGATGCAACTCACTCTGTACAACAACCAGGGGGTTTGGGAAAAGTATCTGGTGGAGACAGGGAAATGGTTCCAGTTTTGTCTAAAGCTGCGGTAGCTGTTGGTGTTGCTGGAGTTTTTATTGAGACGCATGACAATCCTGATAATGCTCCATCTGATGGCCCAAACATGGTTCCGTTAGACGAAATGAGAGGCCTCCTGACAGAATTAATTAAAATTGATAAAAGTATTAAAGGAAATTAACTTCTTCCTTTATATCCTTTTACTCCTTGATCGGGCACCCACAAATCTTTAGGCGGTTCCGAAGTTTGCCAAAATATGTCTATAGGCATACCACCTCGTGGATACCAATATGCCCCTATTCTTAACCACTTGGGTTTTAAAAAATTATCTATTGTGTTGGCTATCTTTATTGTAACATCCTCATGGAAGGATTTCTCATTCCTATAACTTTGGAAGTACAATTTTAGAGATTTCGACTCTACGATCCATTTTTTAGGAACATAATCTATTATTATATGTGCAAAATCTGGTTGTTGGGTGATAGGACATATACTAGTAAACTCTGGTTGAGAAAACCTAATTAGATAATCCTGTTCATTATTGTTTTTCACCTTATCAAGGATTTTGATATCTGGCTTATTAAAGATCTTTGTTTTTTTTCCTAAATGTTTCATTAAATTTATTCCTTTAAGGGACTCCAATAAATTTATGCATTTGATAGCTTAATTTCCATTTAAGATTTTTAATACAAAAGTCTTTAGCCGCAAGAACATTTTTCTTGTAATTTTTATCAAATTTTGGTTGTAGAAAAAAATTCTGAAATTCAAGTTTTTCATAATCTTTTGGATGAATATTTTCTTGAGGATATACTAGTTTTAATTCATCTCCTTTTAGTTGTTCTAATTTAGTGTCGGCCTTTGGGCTAACACAAATCCAATCTAGATTATTTGGAGCTTTTATTGTTCCATTTGTCTCAATGGCAATTTCGAAATTATTGTAATGCAATTCGTCAATAAGTTTATCATCTAATTGTAATAATGGTTCCCCTCCAGTAAGCACAATAAAGGGTTTATCTGAGGTTCTCCAGATAGATAAAGCTTGATTTACAAGATCATTAGGGCTTTTATACTTTTTTCCATTTATACCATCAGTACCTAAAAAATCAGTATCACAAAAATTGCATATAGCTTTTTCTCTATCCTTTTCTCTACCAGACCATAAATTACATCCTGTGAAACGACAAAAAACTGAATATCGCCCTCTATTTCTTCCCTCTCCCTGAATGGAAAAAAACATTTCTTTAACCGTGTACATTGTATCTCTCTTTTAATTCAGGATTATTATCTAAAAAGGCTAACCAACCTTTTTTTCTTAGTGCGCAGGCAGGGCAGTTATCGCACCCATAACCCCAAATATGTCTGTTTTTTCGATCCCCCATATAACAAGTATGAGACTCTTCTATTATAATTTCTAAAATGTTGAATCCGTATAAAGAGTATGCGATTTGCCATGTTTGAGACTTATTAATATCCATTAGAGGGGTAATCAAATTAAATTCTTTTTCCATACCTAAATTTAGAGTTTTTTCCATAGACAATATAGTTTCTTTCCTACAATCGGGGTACCCTGAATAATCTGTTTGACACATACCCCCTACGATATCTGGAATATCATAATTATAAGCAACTATCCCTGCATAGTTTAGAAATACGAGATTCCTTCCAGGTATAAAAGTATCAGGCATATCATCTTTCGAATAACTAATATCTTTTTCATTTAATAATGAAGAATTTTTTACTATATCTTTAAATCCATCTAATATTATGACAGTGTCTTTCTTAATTTTTGATGAAAATTCTTTTGAAAGGGATTTTAATTTTAATAAAATTTTATTCCGGCATTCAATTTCTATTTTATGTCTTTGTCCATATTCAAAACCAATAGTGTATACTTCCTCATATTCTGAGAGCGCCCATAGTAAACATATGGTAGAATCTTGACCGCCAGAGAATAAAACCAGAGATGAATTTTTTTTTAACATATTAATTTTATAAATTTAGTTATTAGGTAATAGCAAGTATGAAGAAATTGTGATAGGGAAATTTAATATGTCATCAATTAAAAAAATTATTGGAAGGCAAATTTTTGATAGCAGGGGCAATCCAACTGTTGAAGCAGATGTGCACCTAGACGACGGATCAATTGGCAGAGCAGCTGTACCTTCGGGAGCTTCAACAGGCGCCAATGAAGCTCACGAACTAAGAGACGGAAGCTCTCAATTTTTTGGTAAAGGTGTTCTGAATGCTGTATCGAATATCAATGGAGTCATAAATGATGGCCTTAAAGGTCTTGCTGTAACCAATCAAGAATTAGTCGATATTACTATGATAAATATCGACGATACAGATAATAAATCCAATCTTGGGGCGAATGCTATCTTGGCTGTTTCCATGGCGGCTGCTAGAGCTGCTGCTAATTCTAACAGTTTAAGTCTTTACCAGTATTTATGTGATGGTAATGATTTTATATTACCAGTCCCAATGATGAATCTTATAAATGGTGGAGTACACGCTAATAATTCTTTGGATATACAGGAATTTATGATCATGCCAGTGTCTGCAGATTCTATGAGCCAAGCTGTAAGGATTGGAGCAGAAATCTTCCATACTTTGAGGGATCTTTTATCGGAGGACGGTCATAATACTAACGTAGGAGACGAAGGGGGAGTAGCTCCGAATTTAAAGTCAACGGAAGAAGCTATTTCCTATCTTTCTAAAGCTGTAGAAAAAGCAGGTTATAAATTGGAAGAAGATATTGTTTTTGCTATTGATGCCGCCTCATCGGAGTTTTATAAGGATGGTTTGTATAAATTAACTTCTCTGAATAAGTCATTAGATTCAGATAAAATGATAAATTTTTGGGAAAAGTTGATTACCAATGTTCCAATATTCTCAATCGAAGATCCTCTCTCTGAAAATGACTGGGATTCTTGGAGGGCATTAACTGAATCTATTGGACAAAAAGTACAATTAGTAGGAGATGATTTGTTTGTAACAAATACTAAAATATTTGAAAAAGGAATATCATTTGATGTGGCAAATGCAATACTCATAAAGGTTAATCAGATCGGAACTATTACAGAAGCAATGCAGGCTATCAATATGGCTAAAGAATCAAAATATTCATTTATTATTTCCCATCGTTCTGGTGAGACAGAGGACACCTTCATTTCGGATTTATCTGTTGCAACTCAATCCTGCCAAATTAAGACAGGTTCATTAACGCGATCCGATAGGGTAGGTAAATACAATCAGCTGATTAGAATCGAGGAAGAATTGGCAGGCAGATCCGTTTATGCAGGAAAATCAATTTTAAAGTAGGTTTTATTTATCTTGACCGATTCAACGAATTCTGATTCTTTGATTCAATGATTCGTTTTTGTCTAAATTATTGGAATCTTTTAAGAAAATCTAACTTAAGGCAATTTAGTTTTTATATCACTGTTGTCTCAGTGTTATTTGTTTTGAATTTTTTTTCTGTAACAAATTTATTTTCTTCCTCGAGAGGAATTACACAACGCAACAATTATGTTGAGCTTATCACAGAAAATAGAATTCAACTGAAGAGTCTTATAGATATTAATAATTCCTTAAATATTAGGATTGATAGTATAACAAAAGACAAAGATTATGATCTTCTGGATCAAGTAATTAGAGAGTCTTTAGGCTATCTAGCCGCGGAAGATCACCTGATAATATTAGATAACTAATCCCTATATTTACAATTTGTATTTCTTTTACGATTTTATTATCTTATTAATAAAGTTGATTTAAAAATTAATATTTGGGAAATTAAATTGTCAAGATTACGTCATCCAGAAAAACAAAAAAATCAAGATAGCGAAATTTTACGAAAACCGGAGTGGATACGAGCAAGGATTCCAAGCTCGGATAACTTTAAAGAGACTAAAAAAATTCTTAATTCGTTAAATCTTGTTACTGTTTGTGAGGAAGCAAGCTGCCCCAATATTGGTGAATGCTGGTCCAAAAAACATGCAACTTTCATGGTTATGGGAGATACATGCACTAGATCTTGCGCTTTTTGCAACGTTATAACTGGAATTCCTGAAGAGTTGGATCCTTTTGAGCCGTATAGAGTATCAAGAGCGGTTAAAGAAATGCGGTTAAATCATGTAGTCATTACCTCAGTAGATAGAGACGATTTGCCAGATGGAGGAGCTGATCATTTTGCTAAAACTATTCTTGCTATTAGAAGGTATTCTTCCAATACAACTATTGAAATCCTTACACCAGATTTTCTTAGAAAGGAGGGCGCCTTAGGAATAGTGCTTGAAGCTAAGCCTGACGTCTTCAATCATAATTTAGAAACTGTACCCAGACTTTATTTAGATATAAGGCCGGGCGCTAGATATTTTAATTCCTTGAAACTCTTATATGACGCAAAAAAATCTTTGCCAAAATTATTTACGAAGTCGGGAATTATGTTAGGACTTGGTGAAGAAAGAAATGAGATTATGCAAGTTATGGATGATCTTAGATCAGCAGATGTAGATTTTCTTACCTTGGGTCAGTATTTGCAGCCTACAAGAAAGCATGCTCCTATCAAAAAATTTATTACTCCTGATGAATTTAGTAGATATAAACAAATAGCTGAATCTAAGGGATTCTTAATGGTATCTTCTAGTCCTCTTACTCGCTCCTCACACCATGCGGAGGAAGATTTTAAAAGGTTAAGATTTCTTAGAGACTGAATAAGAAAAAACATTGATTAATATTGAGAAGAAAAAACATCTTAATTTTTGTGCAAAAGAATTATATAAATTTGTTGCAGATGTTGAAAGTTACTCAAATTTTTTACCTTGGTGTAAATCCTCTATTATCAAAAGAAATGATGATAGTTATTTCATAGCTAAACTTGAAATGGAATATTTATTATTTTCAGGATCTTTTGACAGTAAGGTAACGTTGTTTCCCGAAGAGAATAAAATACACTCTCTAGGTATAAAGGGCCCTTTTAACTTTCTTGAAACAACTTGGATATTTGATGAATATGATCACGGTGCTTTGGTATCAATAAATTTGGAAATGGATTTAAAAAATAAAACCTTAGAAAAACTGCTGTCATCAAAAATAGAAATGATGATTGATAAAGCTATTGAATATTTTGAAAAAAATGCAAATTCACTAACGTATAGATAAAGATAACATGTTAATTGCTTCTAACGAAGCCATTTTTCGTATGTAATCTCTTCCCTTATCTTTGATAATAAATTTCCTGCTATTTATTATATTATTACTATTAGATGTAGCAATATGAACTGTTCCAACAGGATTAACTTTAGTACCACCTCCCGGTCCTGCAACTCCAGTAATAGCAACAGCCAAATTTGCTTTAGAGTTTTTTACAGCCCCCAAAGCCATTTCTCTAGCAGTCTTGTCGGATACTGCGCCAAAACTATCAATAGTATTAGGATTTACATTTAAGAGATCAATTTTTGAGGAGTTGGAGTATGTGATAAATCCTATATCAAAAACCGCAGAAGAGCCTGGGATAGAAGTTAGGAAACTTGCAAGCATTCCTCCTGTACAACTTTCAGCGGTAGAAACAATTATATTTAATTTTTTTGCTTCCGAAATTAACCTTTCAGAGGACTGTAAAATAATATCATTATCATCCATTATAACATTCCAAGATAAATAAGAAGATATATTATTATTGATGTAAAAATTCCTGAGACTACATCATCTCCTATAACTCCAATAGCTCCCTCTATTTTTTCAATTTTATTAACTGGATAAATTTTGAGTATATCAAAAAACCTGAATATTAGAAATGATAGTAGGATTGCCTCAAATGAGAGGGGACAAAATAGCATAGCCAATAATTGTCCGATTACTTCATCAATGACAACTTCCTTAGGGTCTTCCTGATTAGCTTCCTTTAAATATTCTTTAATTAGGAAAAAGGATATAATTGATAAAGTGACTATTATGATTAATAAATAATACCTCACTTCTAAGGCAATAAGGGCAACTCCCAAAGGGAGAGCCGCAATGGAAGCTAAAGTTCCAGGAAAATATTTTGAATATCCTAGAAAACCAAAAGTAATAAAGATTTTTGTCATCTTATTTTTCCCATTGCGGTATTTGTAAGGAAACGATTGTTTGTGCTGCTACTCCGTTTTGAGAATTTACGAAACCCTGATTTTCAGTGGAAGATGCCTTAATATTAATTTTATTTTCATCTATTCCTAAAAGTTTTGAAAGATTTTTTTTTATATCTTTTCTAAAGGGTTCAATTCTAGGAATATCGCATATGATATTGGTGTCTAAATTAATAATTTCACCATCAACTTCATTTAAATAATTAAGAGCCTTATCTAAAAATATTTTAGAGTCTGCGTCCTTATAATTCTCGTTATCTGGACTGAAGTGAGAACCTATATCGTTTTTTTCCAGCGCGCCCAAAATGGCGTCGGTGATTGAGTGTATAACCACATCCCCATCTGAATTAGCTTTTAAACCAAAATTACTTTTTATTTTAACCCCACCCAACCTGATAAAATTACCCTCTGTAAAGATATGGATATCAAATCCTATTCCATTTTTATTAAGATGGGTTCCTTTTATTATTTTGTTATAAAAAATTAAGTCTTCATAATTAGTAATCTTAAAATGTGATTTTGATCCATCTATCTTTTGAATGTTTAATCCTGACGCCAAAGCAAGAGAAACATCATCTGTAAATTTTTTGTTATTTTCTTTATGAGCTTTATATATTTTTCTTAGTTTGAAAACTTGAGGTGTTTGCACCAAAATAAATTCTTCTCTACTTACTTCTTCAAATTTGTTCTCGTTGGAAAATTTCTTGAGGGTATCATCCACGTTAATTGCAGGAAAAGTGCCATCATTTTTATTTAACCCTTCTATACAATTTTTGATAATATCTTCCTCAATAATTGGTCTAGCGGCGTCGTGTATTAGTACGCAATCATCTTCATTTTCTCCAAATTCGAAGACTATATTCTCTAAACCTTTATAGGAGGAGGATTGACGTGAATCCCCACCAATTACAAATTTCCGAAGCTTGTTAATATTTTTTGATATTTTCATAAAATCTTGAATATTCTTTTTGGGTATTACAACCGTAATTGTATCAATGAAATTTAAACTGTTTAAAAATCGTAATAAATATTTCAAAGGTGAAATACCTGAAGATCCATTAAACTGTTTAGGTATGTTAGTGTCCTCAGATTGAGCTCTTTTTCCTTCTCCTCCAGCTAAAACAAGGAAATGAATCATTTAAAACCCCTAGAAAATCTTAATAAAAAGTATATTTGCCTATTTAATAGGCATATTATATAAATGCTTAATAATTAAACAATAAATATAATGAATAAAGAAACTAACATATATGAACAAATTTTAAATTCAATGATCTTTCCCCTAATTGTTGTTAATCAAAATAAAGAAGTTCATATGATTAATTCATCGGGAGAAAGTTTTTTTCAAACAAGCTCTAAAATGATTATAGGACGATCTATAATGGAGTTTATTCCTTTTTCTTCACCTGTAATTTCTTTAATTGATAATTGTATAGAAAAGGAGTCTTCTTATTACGAATACAATATAGATTTGACTACTCCAAAAACTGGAATACATAAAGATGTCGATATACAAATTTCAAAGATTGTTAACGATTCTAACAAATATCAAATAATCTTTCTTGAAGATAGATATGAAAAAAATTTCATTTCTAGAAATAAAAATAGCGAAGATGGAAAAGCGATGTCTTACTTGTCGGCGCTGCTTGCGCATGAAATTAAAAATCCTCTTTCAGGGATAAGAGGAGCAGCACAATTAGTAGAGAAAAGATTAGAGTCAGAAGATCGCGAGATGACAAAATTAATTTGTAGTGAGGTTGATAGAATTAAACGCCCTATTGATAACCTTGGTGTTTTTGATAGCTCTAATTCTTTAGAACTAAAATCATTAAATATTCATTCTATACTGAGACATGTGGGTGAGATTATTAAAAATACTTATGGGGACAAGATTATTGTTTCAGAGGAATTCGATCCATCTATACCAAATGTGCTAGGAAATGAGGATCAATTGATTCAAATGTTCTTGAATCTTGCCAACAATTCATGTGAAGCTTTAGTCGATACCACCACTTCTGGGAGGGTTATAATAAAATCTTCTTACGAATATGGTTATACAATCAAAGGAGTTGGAGGAAAGAATAAGTTAAGTTTACCAATAAAAATTTCTATCATCGATAATGGTCCAGGGATACCTCAAAATATTACCTCATCAATTTTTCAACCTTTTGTATCATCAAAAAGAACAGGAGAGGGTGGATTGGGTTTAACTATAGTTAATAAGATAATAAATGATCATAACGGTATTATAGATTTTGAAACAGATTCTGGGGGCACCACTTTCATAGCGAGGCTAGCATCCCCGAGGGCACCAAATGAATAAAAAAACGATATTGTTAGCCGAGGATGATGAGTCAGTAAGATTAGTAACAACCAAATCCCTGCAAGATGAAGGTTATAAAGTTGAATCAGTTGAAACTTTGAAGACTCTTTGGATGCTAATTGAAGAAGGAAAGGGCAATATATTGATTAGCGACGTAATGATGCCTGATGGAGAACTATTTGATATATTGCCACAAATAACCGAGTTGAGACCAGAATTACCAGTGATTGTGATTAGTGCTAAAAATAACCTGGAAACAGCCATTTCTGCTACCCAAAAAGGAGCTTATGAATACCTTCCCAAGCCTTTCGATTTGGAAGAACTAAATCAATTGATAAGAAAAGCTCTTTTACGGAGGGATAGTAATAAAGAATCGAATCTAATTGGGGTAAGAAATAACCAATTAATTATTGGACGATCATCTGTGATGCAGGATTTATATAAGTCCGTAGCAAGGCTATCCCAGAATGATTTGACGGTAATGATATATGGAGAAAGCGGAACAGGAAAAGAATTGGTAGCTAAAGCTTTACATGAATATAGCAGTAGATCGAGTTATCCTTTCATAGCTTTAAATATGGCAGCGATTCCGAAAGAGTTAATTGAAAGTGAACTATTTGGTCATGAGAAAGGCTCATTTACTGGTGCTTATCAAAAAAGCGAAGGAAAGTTCAAGCACGCAGAAAGAGGAACTTTATTTTTAGATGAAATAGGTGATATGCCGATAGATGCACAAACGAGATTACTAAGAGTTCTTCAAGAAGGAGAATTTTCAACTGTTGGAGGAAATGAGAAGATTAAAACAGATATAAGAATAATCGCTGCAACAAATAAAGATCTTAACGGATTGATAAATCAAGGAAGTTTCAGAGAAGATTTATATTACAGGTTAAATGTAGTCCCTATAAATATCCCCCCATTAAGAGAAAGAAAAGAGGATATTCCTGAATTAATTAATCATTTTTTTATAGAGGCTCTGAGATCTGGTTTGTCTGAAAAGAAGATCCATCCGGATGGTTATGGTATTTTAAAGGATTATGACTGGCCTGGAAATGTTAGAGAGTTAGAGAACTTTATATTGAGGATTAGTGCGTTATATCCCGAAGATATGATTGACTCAGAATCAATTCGTAAAGAAATTAATAAACTTAATAATAATGCATTGGAGAGCAAGAAAAGTAACTTATACTTTTCTGATATAATTAATAACTATTTTTCAGATAATATTAATAAATTATTAGAAGAGAATGAAGGGGAAGTTCATAATTATATAGTAAGTATTATTGAAAGGGCTTTAATTTCTCAAACACTAAATACTAATGGCGGAAACCAGCTTAAAGCTGCCGAGTCCTTGGGATTAAATAGGAATACATTGAGAAAAAAAATTATAGATCTTAATATAGATTTGCAATCTAATAAGAAAAATAAATAATTTATAAAGGAGAAGTTATTATGAGAAGCGGACCATTATCAGGAATCAAAGTCCTAGAGTTTGCAGGTATCGGACCTGGGCCTTTTTGTGGCATGCTTCTAGCAGATATGGGAGCAGATGTTTTGAGAATCGATAGAAATGATAAAGGTGGTTCTAAGCATGATATATCTGGAAGAGGAAAACGATCTATCATATTGAATCTTAAAGAAAAAAATTATATAGAAATATGCTTAAAGTTAATTGAGAAAGCAGATATTTTACAGGAAGGGTTTCGTCCAGGTGTTATGGAAAGATTAGGTTTAGGACCGGATATATGTTTTGATAGAAATAAAAAGTTGGTCTATGGAAGAATGACCGGTTGGGGTCAATACGGAAGTCTTTCTGACGCGGCAGGTCATGATATAAATTATATTTCTTTAACCGGAGCATTAGATTCAATTGGAAGAAAAGGTAGAAAGCCTGTCCCCCCTTTGAACTTGGTAGGAGATTTTGGAGGCGGGGCTCTGTATCTAGCAATGGGCATGATTGCCGCTTTATACCAGTCTAAAGTTTCTGGTGAAGGACAAGTAGTCGATTGTGCCATGACTGATGGTTCTGCCTCATTAATGACTATGTTTTATGGTTTTGCAAGTTCTGGTGTTTGGAAAGAAGAAAGAGGAAGCAATCTTTTAGATACAGGAGCCCATTTCTATGACGTTTATGAGACTTCTGACAATAAATATGTGTCTGTAGGTTCAATTGAGCCCCAATTTTATAACCTCCTTTTAGAAAAAGCAGGAATAGAAGGTGAAAGTTTCAAAGATCAAATGAATAGAGACCTTTGGCCAGACTTCAAAATAAAAATGGAAGAATTATTCAAACTAAAGACTAGAGATGAATGGTGTAAAATCATGGAAGGAACAGATGTATGTTTTAGTCCCGTGTTATCCATATCAGAGGCCCCAAAACATCCACATAATATAGAAAGAGAAACTTTTGTAGAACTTGATGGAGTAGTTCAACCTAATGTAGCTCCTAGGTTTTCACGAACTGAGTCAAAGATTCAAGGACAATCACCTTTAAATGGACAAGACACCGAAGAAAGCCTCTTGGATTGGGGAATCAGTGAGGAGGAGGTTAATTCTATCTTGTGATTTTAGTCACCCTTTTTTGGATTCAATATAGTCCTAATCCATCTCATGAAGTTATTTCCTTGTAGATCTTCCTTCAAAAGATATTTCATTTTTTTTTGATAGTCGTTTGATTTAAACAATTCACTCCGAGTTCTAATTTTTTTATACTTTTCAAGTGATTTTATCTCTCTAGAAGGGTTTCCTGCATATATCTTATTATTTGGAACATCGGACACTACAACAGATCCTAATCCAATTATTGAATTCTCACCAATTGTTACCCCTTTTGAGATTTTTGCTCCTTCACCAATCCAAGAATTTTTTTTGATCAAAACCTTTTTTGTTGGACCAGGTGTTTTTATACGATCGTATGGATCATGCCAGTCTGAATCCGTAATATATACATTACTTGCTATCATTACGTTTTCTTCTATTTCTATGCATTGTGCTGCAATAATTCTTACTCCCGGTGATATTAAGACATTATCACCAATTCTTATTTCTGCATTTGCTCCATTTCTATTCCACGAACAAATATGCGTAATATTATTTCTAGAAGTTCTTAAATGTACATTATTTCCAATGGATATGTTGTTTCCATAAATATCTAGATTCCAAGGCTTATTTATATCTAGATTATCACCAGATTTATAAAATTGAGGTTCAACAAACCTTTTTGTCCAGAACTTATAAAAATTTTCTACTAGTAATCTTATGTAAAAAGGTCTGTTATCCTTAATCAAAATCTATTCTCTATAAATTAGTGCATTTTTTGGATCTGTAATTCGTAAGATCCATTCTTAAACTCACCGAATATTTCATCTACCTGAGGATGCCGGACAGGTTCTCCAGTGTCGTCATACAACAAATTTTGTTCAGAAACATAAGCTACATATTCAGTTACGTCATTTTCTGCAAGGAGATGATAAAAGGGTTGATCTTTCTTTGGGCGTATATCTTTAGGTATAGATTCCCACCATTCATCTGAGTTGCTAAAAGTGGGGTCAACATCAAAAATTACGCCCCTAAATGATAAAAACCTATGTTTAACTATTTCGCCAATTTTAAACTTAGCATCACGTTCCATTTTCTTCTCCTTGCTACTTATTAAAAGATAGTGATAAATTTAAGGTCTTCAAGGTTTATTTTATATTGATTAACACTAAACAATATTTGTTATAAGTTCTTTTTAAATTATTTATATAAATCTATTTTATTTATGAAAACACAATATAAATAATAGTCTAAATTAGAAGGAATTTACACATGCTTGTCGCTTTAGATCTAGAAGGCGTTTTGATACCAGAAATATGGATTTCATTTGCAGAAAAAACTGGAATAGAAAAGCTAAAGCTTACAACTCGTGACATATCAAACTACGATGAGCTAATGAAAGGTCGACTAAAAATTCTTAATGAAAATAATATAAAGTTACGAGATATTGAAAATGTCATTAAGGCATTATCTCCATTGGAAGGAGCTAAAGAGTTTTTAAATTGGTTAAAGACCGAATTTCAGGTAGTAATACTTTCTGATACTTTTTATCAATTTGCAGGTCCCTTAATGAAACAGCTCGACTACCCAACTCTATTTTGCCATGAATTAATTATAAACGATAAAAATCAAATAATGGACTACTGCTTAAGGCAAAAAGATGCAAAAACTAATGCGGTAGCTGCTTTCAAAAAATTAAACTTCAAGGTAATTGCCGCAGGAGATTCATATAACGATACGGGTATGCTTATGGAGGCAGATGCAGGAATTTTATTTTGTCCACCTATTAAGGTTATTGAAGAGTTTTCTCAATTTCCTGTCGTACATAATTATGATGAGTTTAAAAATACTCTTATAAAAACACGCGCTTCACTAATCAAATAAGGATAGGTCATGGGTCATCTTTTAGAAAAATTATTTTCAGAAAGCATAATCAATAACTTAGTTATTCCAAACCGTATAATTATGGCTCCAATGACACGTTCATTATCACCCAACAGTATTCCGGGTAAGGACGTTGCAAAGTATTATAAAAAAAGGGTTGAGGGTGGTGTAGGTTTAATTATTACAGAGGGAACCACAGTAGATTCACCGAACGCATCGAATGACAAAAATGTTCCCTGTTTTTATGGTGATGCAGTTACAAAAGGTTGGAAGAATGTTGTGGCAGAAGTTCATGATTCAGGGGGATTAATTTTTCCTCAACTTTGGCACCAAGGAACTATGAGGAGAGCTGAAGAGACGTGGAATCCTGATGTTCCTTCTTATGGTCCTTCCGGTCTTTCTTCTCCAGGAAAAGTTATCGGAGACCCCATGACGAGAGCAGAAATCGAAGAAACTATAAATGCTTTTGTAAAGGGCATAGTGTTATCTCGAGAAGCAGGATTTGATGGTGTAGAATTACACGGCGCCCATGGTTATCTTCTTGATCAATTTTTTTGGCTAGGAACAAATATAAGAAAAGATGAATGGGGGGGGATTTCTTTAGAAGAAAGGACAAGGTTTGCAACCGAAATTATAAAAAGAGCAAGAAAGGAAATTGGTAAAGATTACCCTATAATAATAAGGTTCTCGCAATGGAAACAGCAGGATTTTGATCATAAGATGGCTGAGAATCCCGACTCTTTAAAATTGTTTCTTGATACTTTTGTAGACGCAGGTATCGACGCCTTTCATTGCTCTCAGAGACGTTTTTGGGAACATGAATTCGAATTTTCTGAATTAAATCTAGCAGGATGGGTAAGAAAATTATCTAATAAACCTTCTATAACGGTAGGAAGTGTAGGATTAGATTTGGAATTTGTAGAAACCTTTCAAGAAAATAAAGGATCTAATTCGAATACCGATTTAACAAACTTGCTGGAAAGATTAGATAAAAATGAGTTTGATTTTGTAGCGGTTGGTCGCGCTCTTATTAGCAATCCGGATTGGTGTAATTTAATAAAAAACAAAAAATATGATAAAATTAAGGGCTATTTTCCTAAAGATTTAGAAGAATTAAATTAAACTTTATATTCTTCTCCGATTTTAGGGTCTTTTTCTTTTATTTTTTTTGCGAGATCAATTAAAATCATAGATTGTTTAACGGTAGCATCATCTTGCATTTTTCCATCAACTTTGACAGCGCCTGTTCCATCTCCCATGGCTTCAATTATTTTAACAGCCTTTTCCACTTCTTCTTTACTAGGGCTAAATACCCTTTTAGCTATTGTGATTTGTGAGGGATGTAGAGACCAAGCTCCGGAGCAGCCTAGAATAAAAGAATTCCTAAATTGTGATTCACAACCTTCTGGATCATCAAAATCTCCAAAAGGTCCAAAAAAAGGTTTAATTCCATTTGCAGCACATGCATCTATCATTTTTGACAAAGAATAATGCCACAAGTCTTGTTGATAAAATTTCCTATTTTCATTGTTGATATCTCTGTCGCCATGAACACCATAATCTGGATGTCCTCCACCAACTCTGATAGTTTTCATTCCTCTTGATGCAGCTAAATCTGCAGGACCAAGACTAAAGCCATGCAATCTTGGGCTAGATCTAGCGAGTTTTTCTACGTTCATCACGCCTTCCGCCGTTTCAAGAATAACATGAATTTTTATTTGTTTAGTTAGATTAAATTTAGCCTCATTAAGTGCAATATAACGATCTGCAAAAAGAATTTCATTTTCTTCATTAATCATCGGAAGCATTATCACATCGAGTTTGTTTCCAAGATTTTTAATAAGATATGAAACGTCATCTAAAAACCACGGACTATCAATGGAGTTTACCCTTGTCCACAAGCCAGTGCCACTTAAGTCTAGCTGTTGCCCTATTTTTGCAAAAGATTCTCTCGCTTNAATTTTATCTTTAGGAGAAATNCCGTCTTCCAAATTTCCTAAAATAACATCTGATTCTTTGGNAATTTCTGGNAGTTTATCAATAANATTTTTTAAATGAGGTGGGAAAAAATGAATTACTCTTTCTAAGTTGTTTTCTAATTCCCTCTCTGGAGCAGGAGCACCAACAGCTAGTTCTTTATAAAAATTTCTATTCGAGACCATAGTTTCCCCTATAAATCAAAAATTATAAGTAGTAGACATACATCAAGTTCAACTTGCGGGCAAAATATTTAACTAGTTATGTTAAATATTCCTTCATTGTTTCCCTAAGTTTAAGTTTATAAATTTTTCCTGAAGCAGTTCTTGGAAGCATTTCATAGTGTTCGTCTATATGTTCAGGTATCTTAAAGGCAGCCAGATATTTTTTGAGATAGTTCTTAAATTCCTTTTGATCAAAGATTATATTCTTTTTTACAGATATCGAAGAACACAAGACCTCTCCCAATCTTTCATCAGGGATACCATAAACACTCGCCTCGATAATTGAGGGATGACTATTAATGATGTCTTCAACCTCTAAGCAAGAAATATTTTCTCCGCCCCTAATAACAATATCTTTAGCTCTATCAACTATGAAAAGGTAGCTTTCTTCATCAAGATAACCTAAATCCCCAGTTTTAAACCATTCTTTATCGAAGGCCTCACGCGTTGCCTTTTTATCTCTCCAATAACAACGAAAATTTGTAGATGATTTTATATAGACCTCCCCAACCTCATCTCTTGAGCCTTGCTGACCGTCCTCTTTTACTATTTTAATCTCTGTTAATGGTGGTGTGGGTTTTCCAGTTGACCCTGGTCTCAATAAATATTCTTCTCCAGAAATAACCGCACCAGCAGCGTTAGTCTCTGTCAGTCCGTATCCAAGTCCTGGGTTAGTATTTGGAAATTCATCTTGTAACTGTTGAACGTGAGATGTTGGTCTGGCAGCTCCACCTCCAGAAAGTTCTTTTAAAGAAGATAGATCATAGTTTTTTCTTTTTTCACTTCGCATTACCTCGAGAGTCATCGTAGGCACGCCACTTATACTAGTTATCTTTTCTGCTTCGATTAGTTTTAAAGCTTCTTCAGGATCCCATCTATACATCATTACCATTTTTCGAGCAGATAAAAACGATAACATGAACTGAGCATGACTACCGGTCACATGAAAAAGAGGGACCGTAATTAAACAAGAGGGCTGAGAATCATCCTCTTCTATAGAATCTCTTATAGTTCTTGCTCTTCCTACTACCATCCATTGAAGTAGAGCTGAAAGTATTGCTCTATGAGATGAACATACGCCTTTGGGATGACCAGTTGAACCAGAGGTATAAAATATAGTTGCATCTTGATCTTTATCAACATTAATCTTAGGCATTTCCAAGTCAGAATATTTATTTAATAGATCCTCCCATAGATCCCCATTTGGGTTATTTTTAGCTCTTAATAAAATTGTGTTTAACTTTAATTTTTCAGCAAATGGATTAATTCTCTCTAACCTTTCTCTGTCAACAATAACTAGTTTTGCATCACAATTTTTTAATCCATATTCTAATTCTTTAGTCGTCCACCAGCTATTGAGAGGGACAGCTACCGCCCCTATAGAAGTTATTGCCATAAAACTAAACATCCATTCTGGAAAATTTCTTGAAGCTATAGCAACTTTGTCATTTTTTTGAATTTGATATCTATTAATTAAAGCGTTTGCGAATGACGAGGCCTCAAGATAAGCTTCCCGGTAGGTCCATCTTTTTCCTTCAAAAACCAACATGTCTCTTTCTTCATGCTCTAATGCAAGAGAAAAGTACTCGCCAAGATTAGAGGGGCCCCAGTCAAAGCATTTGTGACTATATCCATTAATTTTTGTATTTTTGACAGGATATTCACCTTCTTTAGTGCATAATTCCTCAACAATCTCAATTATATCTTTTTTCAAAACAATACCTATAATTTGGCGGAGGGGGAGGGATTCGAACCCCCGAGACGGTTGCCCGTCTGCTGGTTTTCAAGACCAGTGCCTTCAACCACTCGGCCACCCCTCCGCAAAATAATTTTAATTATGAATATGTGTTTATATTTCTTTTAAAAAGTCCAATAAAATCTTATTTACCTCTTCAGGTTTTTCTTGTTGGGTCCAATGTCCACATTTTTCAACAATCTTTTTAACCCTTAGATCATCGTAATAAACTTCAATTATATCTAAAAGGTTAACATCACGAATAAAAAAATTAACCGGATCTAATTCGCCCGTAATAAAACATGCAGGCTTTTGTATTTTATTTTTTGAAAGCTCTTTTAGCTCAGCCCAGTCAATATCCATACAACGATACCTATTTAAAGGACCTCGCATCCCACTCATATTAAACTGATTGAAATAATACTCTAAGTCTTTATCTGTTAACCAAGAAGGCAAAGATTCTTTCTTTGATAAACCTTCTAGAAAACTAGATTCTTTCGATTTTGATGTAGACTTTTCAATGTTTTCTTTCATTCCTCTATAATCAGAGTTAGTAAATAAAATTTCTAATGTTGATTTTAAGTCTTTTTCAAATTCTTTTTCTGCAACTCCCTCTTTTTGAAAGTAGAGCATGTAAAAGAAATTATCCTTGTAAATGCTTTTAAAAAAATCTGTTGGCTTGTTTTCGTTAGAAGAAGTGAAGGGTACTGACAACCCTGAAACAGACAAAATTCTTTCTGGATAAAGAAGACTTGTATACCAAGCGATAGGAGCTCCCCAGTCATGCCCAACAATGTGGGCTTCTGGTTCATCAAGATAGTCAAGCAGCCCAATAATATCTGCCGTCAATTCTTTCATCGTATAAGAGCTTATATTGTAAGGTTTTGAGGATTTTCCATAACCTCTTACATCTGGAATAATTACTTTATGTCCTGTCTCAGTAAAAGGTTTAATTTGATGTCTCCAGCTGTACCAACTTTCTGGCCATCCGTGGACAAAGATAACGGGATCCCCTTCACCCTGTACCAGAGTATTAATCTCTATCCCATTAGTAGGTATTATTTTAAAATTCTCATTCATAATATTTCCTAAAATACTGATTCTAACATATTAACGAATCCTGATAAAAATTCGAATGTAATATGAAAAATTTTGATAAATTATTAGTGCTTGTTGTTTTATTTTTAACGAGCTGTTCACAAAATAATACAAATTTCTATAATCAAAAAATAGGTAATCCTTATTATGGTGGTGTTTATAAGGTCGGTGATGCATATGAAATTGAAGACACCTTATATTTTCCTAAAAAAGATTATAATTTTGAGGAAATAGGCGTTGCTTCATGGTATGGAAAAAAATTTCATGGAAAATTAACTTCTAATGGTGAGCGTTACGATATGTATCGCATGACCGCTGCCCATAAGACTTTGCCATTACCCACAAAAGTAAAAGTAACAAATTTAGAGAACAATAAATCGGTAATATTGAGAGTTAATGATCGCGGCCCGTTTGTAAAAAATAGGGTTATTGACGTATCTATGCGGGCTGCAGAAAGATTAGGATTTAAAGAAGAAGGAACAGCAAAAGTTATAGTCAGATATTTTTCTGAAGCACCTGTATATGATAAATACGGAAATCTATTAACAAAAAAAAATAATATAATTAATAAGGTTGATTTTTATTCACCTCAAAAAAAAATACATATGAAAAATTATTCTCTTTTGATAGGAAGTTTTCAGGATAAAAAAAATGTTGAAAACATCAAGAGCAAGCTTGAAGGATTTGGAGGCTTGTCGGTAGAAAAGAATAAAGTTAATGGTAAAATATTGTATAAAATTATTTTAGGGCCCTATAAGAATATAATGTTTGTTAATAGAATTAAAAACGAGGTTTTAAAAAAAGGAATTAAAAATACGAAGATTTTAACTTTTGAATAAGGAGGTTTGCAAATAATATGCGCTTAACGAGAAAAATTTTATTTATAGTAATTTGTCTGCTCTTTATCGATTCACAGTTGAGTCATCTCCGGTCTTATGAAAGCAGAGCAAAGGTAGCTCTTTTAGTCGACCACTCAACTGGTCAGACATTGTACGGAAAAAATGAAGATCTAAGAATTTATCCTGCCTCTATGTCCAAGTTGATGACTTTGTATGTCCTTTTTGAAACATTGGATGAAGGTATTATTGGCTTGGATGAAAAATTCATTGTGTCTATGAATGCCTATCAAAGAGAAGGCTCAACAATTTATGCTGAACTTTCAACTATGATATCCGTTGAGAATCTTATTAAGGGGATAATAGTTTCATCTGGGAATGATGCTTGCGTAGTTGTTGCAGAAGCTTTAGCGGGTTCCGAAGAAAATTTTGCCATGCAAATGAATTTAATAGCCAAAGACATGGGTCTTCTAAATACGAATTTTACTAATTCAACCGGATTACACAACAAAAACCACTTTTCAAGTCCCAGGGATTTAGTTCAATTGGCCACTCGTCTTTTAGATGATTTTCCACAATTTTATAAATATTTTTCTGAAACATCTTTTACTTGGAATAATATTATTCAATACAACAGGAACAATTTATTAAGAATGGATTTAGGTGTAGATGGTTTAAAAACTGGTCATACTATGCAATCTGGTTATGGCATCATAGTTTCTTCCAAAAGAGACAATAGAAGAAGTATAGCATTGGTTTCCGGTTTAAGTTCAAATGATGAGCGAACATCTGAAATATTAAAATTACTAAATTATAGTTACAAAGGCTTCAAGTCTTATCAGATCTTAAAAAAAGATCAGTTAATTGAAAAAGCGAAAGTTTGGAAAGGAAAGAAAGAGACCGTTTCTCTTATAGTTGATGAAGATATTAATTTGTTGCTTGATATTCCTGCAAGAAGAGGAATAAGATTGGAATACTTATATAAGGAACCTATTATTGCTCCAATTAATAAGGGCGATAAATTAGGTGAGGTACATATAATCTATCCCAATTCTGAAACTATAGAGGTACCGTTGGTTGCTGGAGAAAATGTCAAAAAAAAGAACGCTTTTATTAACGTGATAGACGTTATAAGGCATTTTATTTTATAGAGATGGATAATTTTTTTATAACATTTGAAGGGGGCGAAGGTTCAGGAAAATCTACGCAAGCTACAAAACTATATAATTATCTCATTGAAAATAATCTGAAGGCAATAAAAACGCGCGAACCAGGAGGAACTCCATCAGCCGAAATTTTGAGGGATATTTTAATAAAGGGAAAACCCGAAAGATGGAAACCTCTTTCAGAGGCTTTGTTGATGTGGGCTGCAAGATATGAGCATGTGAAAGAAATTATTTTACCTGCTATCGATTCAGGGAAGTTTGTTATTTGTGATAGATTTTATGATTCGACTTATGCCTATCAAGGAATAGCACACAAAATAGGTATTGAAAAAATGCAATCCATAAAAAAAATTGTAATCGGAGACCTAGAGCCCTCTCTAACCTTTATTCTCGATATAGACCCGAAAGAAGGTTTAAAAAGGACAAGGCTAAGAAAAGATGGAGAAGATAGATTTGAAAATTTTAATATTCAGTTTCATAAAGATTTAAGAGAGGCCTACCTCAAGCTAGCGGATATGTTTCCAAGTAGATGCGAAATTATCAGTGGAAGTCTTTCCGTTGATGAAATATCAAAATTAATTATCGCGAAAACCAAAGAAAGGTTCAATATTCCTTAATGGATTTGCAAAGTGAAAATTATCCCTTACCAAGAGAAACATATAATTTTATTGGTAATGATCGACTAGTAGATTTTTTGGTTTTCTCAGAAGAAAATAACCGTTTACATCATGCATATTTATTGTCAGGCGATAAAGGAATAGGTAAAGCAACTTTCGCGTATAATTTTGCTAGATATCTTTTTAACAATAAGAAAAATAATTTTTCTAAGATTGATAGAGACAATAAGCATTCTAGATTGATTGAAAGTAGAAGCCATCCGGATTTATTCGTAATTGAAATAGATAAGGAGTCTAAAAAAAATAAAATTGACGTTAATCAAGTACGCGAATGCATTGATTTTTTTAATTATACTACAGCATTATGCAATTATAAAATTTGTATCATTGATTCACTGGATGAGATGAATCTAAATGCAGCTAATGCAATTTTAAAAGTTTTAGAAGAACCACCTGATAATTCGCTGTTTCTTGTTATCTCTCAATCTCCTAAATCTCTTATCCCTACTATACGCTCTAGATGTTTAGAGCTAAGATTTGAGAGATTAAAGGACGATCTTTTATTTGATTATTTGAAGCAGACAATGCCCGATATTGAAGGAGATTCAATTAAAGAGGTTGTCAAGATTTCGCAAGGAAGTTTGGGCAGGGCATTGATGTTCTTTAATGAGGAAATTAAAGGTATTAATGAAAATACGAAGAATCTATTTTCTAATTCAGACAACATCGATATTTATGAATTTTGTGAACGGTTACTAAAAAATAACAATCATCTTATCAAGGATTTCTTTGAATTTCTTTTATTTCATTTAGAGAGTTTAATCAAAGAGGAGTCCTTAAAAAGAATCAATTTTAAAAATAAAAAATTATTAAATTACTTTTTGTTAAGAGAGGAACTGCAAAGTATGATCCTGCAAGAAAAGTATTTTAATGCCGACAAAAGACAAATAATATTAAACCTTATACTTAAAACTAAAGAAATCAGCTAAACTAATTGATAAATATAATGTCTAAAAATTTTTATATAAGCACTGCAATTTCCTATACTAATGGGCCACCCCATATTGGTCATACCTATGAAGTGATAGCTGCAGACGTAATAGCAAGATTTCATAGACTGAAGGGAGAAGATGTTTTTTTTCTTACAGGAACTGATGAACATGGCCTTAAGGTTAAACAGAAAGCTCGGGAAGAAAATATCACTCCTCAGGAGTTATCAAATGAGTTGTCTCTAAAATTTATTGAGCTTACTAAAACTTTTAATTGTTCTAATGATGATTTCATTCGAACTACTGAAGAACGACACAAAAGATCTGTAAAAGAAATATGGTCTTTAATGGAAAAAAATGGCGACATTTACTTAGGTCAATATTCAGGTTGGTACTCCATAAGGGATGAGGCATATTATGGTGAAGAAGAACTAAAAAAAGATAAAGAAGGAAATTTTTTATCTCCATATGGTGGTCGCGTAGAGTGGGTAGAGGAAGAAAGTTATTTTTTTCGGTTATCAAAATATCAAAACCGTCTCTTAAAATTTTATGATGAAGATCCTGACTTTATATCTCCTGTAGGAAGAATGAATGAGGTTAAGAATTTCGTTTCTTCTGGTCTAAAAGATATCTCTATTTCACGTAAAAAACTAAATTGGGGAATACCTGTTGAAAAAGACCCAGAACATTCAATCTACGTTTGGGTAGATGCTTTAACCAATTATCTATCTGCGCTTGATTGGCAAAATGAAGGAAAGTCATACAAGGATTTTTGGCCTGTAGATCTCCATTTAATAGGAAAAGATATAGTCAGATTCCATGGTGTTTACTGGCCAGCTTTTTTAATGTCTGCTAATTTAGCTTTACCAAAAAGAATTTTTTGTCATGGTTTTATCCTCAACAAAGGAGAAAAGATTTCCAAGAGTTTAGGTAACACTTCTGATCCATTCCAGCTTGTTAAAGATTATGGGGTTGATCAATTAAGGTATTTCTTAATGAGAGAAACTCCTTTTGGTAATGATGGAAATTATAGTCACGAACTAATAACAAATCGTGTTAACGCCGATCTTGCAAATGATTTAGGTAATCTTGCTCAAAGAATCCTAACGATGGTATGGAGGAATTGTGATTCGAAGATTCCTAAGGTAGCTCAGTTAAAAGATAACGATAAACTTTTATTAGAATCAATTCCAAATTTATATGAAAAACTTGGAGATTTGATGAAGAATTACCAAATCAGTATCTATATTAGCTCAATTTTTGAAGTTATCTCTTTAACAAATAAATATATCTCTAATGAGAAACCTTGGGAGTTAAATATAAATAATCAACCTCGAATGTACACTGTTCTATGGGTGGCTTGTGAAATGTTAAGGAATATAACTATATTGTTACAACCCATTTTGGTGTCTAGTTCTTCCGATTTATTGGACGCATTGGGGATATCAGAAAAAAAGAGATCTTTTAAAAATTTAGGAGATAAAGATTTACTCCAATATGGAACTAAAATACCCGAGCCGAAAATTATTTTTCCTAAGTTAGAATTATAATATCTAAATAGTGACAATTTTATTTTTTTGTTGTAATCAAGCAACAATTAGAGTTATAAAAATTGGATAAATTTTTAGTTATAGATTTAAATATGAAGCTTAAATCTGCAAGAACTAATTTCGAAAAGAAATACCTTCTTGCGCAGATAGAAAGATTTAATGGGAATATTACAAAAACTGCCGATTTCATAGGCATGGACAGGACAGCACTTCATCGGAAAATTAAGGATTTGGATATTCAATCTAAAGGAAAATTTAAGAATATCGTTCGATACAAATAATTAGGTATTGGTTATGAAAATTATTATATGTGGAGCTGGTCATAGTGGTATAGCCATCGCCGAGAAACTATCACAAATAGGAAATGAAGTTACTGTTATAGACTCATCACAAAAACTCATTCAAAGGCTGGCTAATAAACTAGATATCAGGGGTGTAGTAGGACATGGGGCACACCCAGATATCTTAGAGGAAGCGGGAGCAAAGGAAACAGAAATATTAATTGCAGTTACGCCATCTGACGAAATAAATATGATGGCCTGTCAAATTGCCCATTCATTATTTAAGATACCAAAAAGAATTGCAAGAGTAAGGGACAAATCATACCTAAATCCTTCTCACCAAGACCTTTTTACAAGTGTAAATCTTCCAGTGAATATTATTATCTCTCCTGAGAGGGAGGTAGCAGAATCTGTGCTAAGAAGATTTGAACTGCCCGGTGCAATTGAGAATGTTCCTTTTGCAGATAATAATTTAAAATTTTTAGGCATTAAAATAGATGAAAAATGCCCAATTATTGAGATTAAAATTAGCGATCTTACTAAACGCTTCCCTGATTTAAATACTGTTATAGTAGGCTTGTTAAGGAATGGTGTTTTAACAACTCCTAAAATTAATGATAAACTGATTGTCGGTGATACCGCGTACATTATATGTCCAACTGAATTAGCTAAGAGGAATCTTTCAATTTTTGGAAAGGGAGAGGAGGATGCTCGAAGGGTAGTTTTAGTAGGAGGAGGTCTGATTGGTGAAGAAGTTGCATTATTGATAGAGAAGAAAACTGAGAATATATCTTTAAGGATAATAGAGAATAATCAAGAGAGAGCAGAATATTTATCTGAAAAATTAGAAAAAAGTCTAATAATTCTTGGTTCTGGTGTAGATAGAGATATTTTAAAAGAAGCGGAAATAGCTAGTACTGAAATCTTAATTAGTCTCACTGATAGCGACGAAACTAATTTCCTGTCCGCTGCTCTTGCGAAGAGCGATGGATGTAAAAAGATCCTTGCTCTATTAAATAATAAGGATTTTCAAAACTTGATCGAATCTGTAGATATTGGTAATTTTATTGATCCAAAAGCTATAACTGTTTCTTCTATATTAATGCACATTAGAAGAGGGCATATCCGAAGACTTCATACATTATCCGATGGCTCTGCTGAGATAATAGAGGGAGAGGTTTCTGCATCTTCTGACATGGTTGGACCAACTATCCAAGAACTAGATTTGCCAAAGGGGCTTAGGATAGGGGGTATATTTAGAGATAATAAGGTAATTATGCCACAGGGAGATACGAAAATAAAAGAAGGTGATTATGTAACTATTTTTTCAATAACCGATAAAGTCCACGATGTAGAACAATTTTTTAGAGTAAGCGCAAGTTACTATTAACCACATTAATTTTTTTTAGCCTTTTCCCAAAGATCCTCCAAATCTCCTAATTTAGTATTTTTGAAAATTTTATTTTGCTTCAATAATTCATTTTCAATGAACTCTATTCTCTTGATGAATTTGTTGTTTGTTAGCCTTAAGGCTTCTTCAGGGTCAATTCTCAATTTTCTGGAGAGATTTATTATAGAAAATAACAAATCACCAATTTCTTCTTTTATATCATTTTTATGCTGACTTTTGATAGCTATTTCCAATTCACTAATTTCCTCCTTAATTTTGTTAAAGACTTTTATATTCTCATCCCAATCAAATCCATTTTCAGAAGCTCTTTTTTGAATTTTATTTGAACGGGTCATCGCGGGAAAAGCAGTTGGAATATCGGATAATATTCCTTTTTGTCTTCCATTCTTTTTTAGCCTTTCTTTTTCTTTAATTTTTCTCCAGGAAAGCTCTGCATCATGTTTATTCTTTATTGATCTTTTATCAAATACGTGTGGATGTCTGTTAGTCATTTTCTTATTAATAGAATCCAATACATCATAAATATCAAAATTTCCCTTTTCCTTATTAATTTGTGAATGAAAAACTACTTGAAATAATAGATCTCCAAGCTCCTCTTTTAATAGGTCTATATCTGACCTTTCTATTGCATCAACAACTTCATATGCCTCTTCGATACAATAATTTCTTATAGTCATCGAATTCTGGTCCTTATCCCAATCACAGCCATTTTCTTTATCTCTTAGAGCTTCCATTATATCAAGTAACCTATTAAAATTTAACAATATTTTATCTTTTATCATCTCTTAATCCTAAACTTTTAAAACAGACTAAATCATAATAGAGTCTTTAATTATGATTAATAGTTGTATTCTAGCAACATAAAATATCGACGTAAAATTGACATAAAACTCTATAAAATGTTATAAGTTAATTTAATATTACGCAGTAAAGGAGAGTTGTATTCACTTACAGCTTATAACTGTGTTTACTTTTTGTTTTTGGGGAGGCATTTAATGTCATTATATACAATATTAACACGGGCGAGCTTAGTTGTAATGTTTTCAACTTGCATGTTTTTTTCAACTAATCTTTTTGCTCAATCAAGCGAACAATCATCTGCAAATCAAGTTGAGGAGATAATTGTTACTGGCTCTAGGATTAAAACAGCTAATCCAGATAGTTTTGCTCCGGTTTCTATAATCGACCAAGAAGATATTCTCTTATCCGGTAAGATTTCTATTGGCGAGGTTTTACTGGAATTACCGGGCCAAGGATCTGGTCTTAATAGAAACTATAATAATGGTGGAGATGGATCAGTTAGAATAGATTTCAGGAATCTAGGGTCTGGTAGAACTTTGGTGCTAGTTGATGGAAGAAGATGGGTTAATAGTGGAGAAGGTGCAAACGGCTCAGTTGATATAAATACCATACCTACTGCTTCTGTTGAAAGAGTCGAGATACTTAAGGACGGTGCATCTGCTGTTTATGGTTCTGATGCAATTGGTGCTGTTGTCAATATAATAACCAAAGACTCATATGATGGAGTAGATTTTTCGGTACAAAGAGGTGAATATTTTGATGGTGGTGGAGTTGCAGACAATTATTCTATATCTATGGGAACATCGTTTGATGGCGGTTCATTTATGGTTGGGGCTTCTTATGTAGATGTTCATGAGTTAGGAAACTGGGAAAGAGAAGAAACCGCTAAGGCCCCAAGCTTTGGAGGATCGTCCGGTACACCTCAAGGTCGTTTTGCTTATGGAGGTGTAGTGCCAGGATGTAGCAACTTTACTGCTACTGAAGGAAAACCAGCGGCTTCTGTAGCGGACTTTAGATGTTGGACTAGTCCTGCTGATAGGTTTAATTATAACCCCTACAACTACGTTGAGACTCCTAGCGAACGAAAAAACTTTTTTGCTAAAGGAAGATATAGTATCACTGAAAATACTGACATAACTCTTTTTGGTATTTATCAAAATCGAGAATCAGATCAACTCTTAGCGCCGATGCCTCTATTCTACGGTTTTGGTGATTTTGGCGGAAGTGAAGGTATTTCAAGGAATAATCCTTACAACCCATTTGGATTAGAGTTTTGTGACTTAAATGGAACTTCTGTTGAGGGCAAGACATGTAATGACGCAAACTATCCAGGCGGTTATGCAGTTGGGTGGCTAGGACGTCGCTTGCTTGAAGCTGGCAATAGAGATTTTATCCAAGATATAGAAACTTACAGGGTTTCGGTGGGAGTAGAATCTGAAATAGCAGGTTGGGATATTGATGCTTACTTCATTTGGGCTCAGAATAAAAGTGTGACAACTACCAAAGGCCTTCTAAACACAGCAAATATTAAGAAATCATTAAGTGGTGGTGCATGTACAGGTTCTTGTGTAGCTCTAAATATCTTTGGAGGACAGGGTCCTGATAGTAAATATCTTGGAGATAATTTATGGTCAGGTTCTGGATCTATTACCCCTGAAATGGTCAATTATATAACCTTCTTGGCTCATGATACTGGAATGAATGAAATGAAAAATTTCGGTTTAGATGTTTCTGGAGAGATTGGTAATCTTCCAGGGGGCCCAGTGGGCATTGCTTTTGGATATGAGCATAGAAAAGAAGAAGGTGGTTTTGAACCGGATGCATTTATTGCTGCAGGGTATTCTTCAGGGAATGCTGCCAGTCCTGTATCAGGTGAATTTGAAGTAGATGAAACCTATCTTGAGTTAGCGATACCTGTGGTAGAGGGGTTAGATTTAAGTGCTGCTATTCGCTACTCTGATTATTCGACCTTCGGTGAGACAACAAATGCAAAATATGGCGTTACATGGTCTCCCAATGATAAGATCACTTTAAGGGCGACTTTTGCTGAAGGCTTTCGAGCACCTTCAATAGGTTCTCTCTTTAGCGGTAATAATGATTCTTACCCTGACCTTAAAGACCCGTGTGATGTTTATGCAAGTAATTTCACAGGTAATGCTGATGGAACTCAAACTGGCCAATGTGCTGCTGATGGTGTTCCAGCAGGATTTACTCAACCTAACACTCAAATAAGAGTAACGGTTGGTGGTAACCCAACTGTTCAGCCAGAAGAATCGGAAGGTTATAACTTTGGAATAATCGTTAAACCAGTTGAAGGTCTAAAGATTTATGCTGATTATTACGAAATTGAGATTACTGATACAATTTCAACGATTGGATCACAGTTAATACTTAATGGTTGTTATAAGGAAAATAATCAAAAATACTGTAGTCTAATTGATAGATTATCTACCGGTTATGTTAAAGACTTGAGAAATACAACTAATAATATTGGTATGGTTGAGACTACAGGTTTTGAGGTAGCTACTGTTTATGATTGGTCAGATGAATTAGGGAATTGGAGATTTTCTACTGAGATTGCATTCCTTGATACTTATGATGTAACTAAAGCTGATGGCTCTATTGAACATTATGCTGGTTATGTTACGGGTAATGGTCGTGATCAATTTAAAGAAGTTAAAGCTAATATAGGTCTTTTGTGGTCACAGAATGAATGGGCTGTTTCCCTTACTGGACAATATCATGGTGAAGTTGATGGTGTGCCAGGTACTGTTCCTAAAACATCTGCCTCAGGTGAGTTTATTTCTGGAGATGATCCAAGAAATCTAGCGGCAACTTGGTATTGGGACGCTCAAGCTTCTTATGTTTGGGAAGCTATCAATTCTACTATTGCTGTAGGTGTTGATAATCTCCTAGATGAGGATCCGCCTTATTTCCCAGATAGTTTTGCAAATGATTTTGATCCCTCTTACAGAACTTGGGGATCACAATTTTGGTATGTGAGAATATCAACACAATACTAAATAGATCAATTTATTAGTAATTAAAACTGGCCAACTTACAGTTGGTCAGTTTTTTTATTCTATCAAACTTAAATATCTTGAAAAGTGATAAGCGCTATTATTTTCCGACCAACCTGTTATATTTTCTTTTACTAGCCACCTACTTATACCAAATAATATAGGAACAAACGGCATTTCTTGAATTAATATTTTTTCTGCTTCTTTCAAAATGTTAGATCGTATTTTAAGATCCAGTTCTAGTTGGGCGTCATCGACTAATTGATCGAATTTAGGGTTTGAGTAATTCCCATAGTTTAAAGGTCCAGAAGATTTTTGGAATAAGAATAGAAAGTTTGAGGCATCATTAAAGTCGGCGATCCAACCAGCATCTCCAACCTGGAAATCACCAGTTCTTAAATAATTATATAAAACTTTTGGCTCGGATCCTTCTATTTTTATATTTATGCCAGCCTTTTTCATCATAGATTGAAGCGCGACCATATGTTTTTTTTGATCACCACCCTGCCTATATTTTAAAGTGAATTCTAATGGGTTTTCATTATTAAACCCTTCACCCATAAGGATTTTTTTGGAAAGATTGTACCTTTCATCTTGAGTAAGGTTTCTTTCCTCCATTAATTCCTCATACTTATAATTGCTTATTCCTTTGGGGACCAAGGACCAAGCAATAGTTTCACCAAATCCTCTAATTTTATTCACTATCACATCCCTATCTACCGCCAAAGAAACAGCCTTTCTTATATTAGTGTTATTAAATGGGTAGGAATTACAATTGAATATTAAATAAGTAACCACTAAGACGCTTTCCCTTTTTATATTATTTGGTAAATTTTGTTTTAACCATGAAGTTTTATTTTCTGGATATCCGGAATTTATATCTAATTCTCCAGCTCTGAATCTTCGAAGTGCTGCCTCAGTATCTTCTGTTGGATAATAGAAAACTTCGTCAAACCAAACATTTTTGTTGTCGTAAAAATAAGGATTCCTTTTCAAATGGATATTATCGTGGGCTCTCCATGAAAAAAGTTTATATGGGCCATTTGTAACTATATTAATTGGCTTAATCCACTGATCTTTAAATTCTGACAAAATATGAGAAGGAACAGGATAAGTAGTGTAGTGAGTTAGTAATTCTTCAAAGTAAGGAGCGGGGTGTTTAAGAGAAATTTCTAATTCAAATTTATTTATAGCCTTAACACCTAGTTCTTCTGTAGGTATCTTTCCGGTATTAGCTTCATAAGCGTTTTCTATCATATACAATAATGAAGAGTATTGTGAGGCCGTGAGAGGATTCATAACCCTTCTAAAACCATCTACATAATTTTGAGCTGTTACATTTTTTCCATCAGACCAATAGTGATCTTCTCTAAGATAGAAAGTATATTTAAGTCCATCTTCACTTGTGTTGTAAGTATGAACAGAGCCTTTTATAGTTTTACCTTCGGCATCTTTGGTAAATAAACCAATGAATATATCATTAATGATAGATCCCTCCCAATGACCAGTAGCTAGATGGGGATCTAATGTATCAGGCTCTGCTCCATTACCTCTTTTTAGTATTCTCTCTTTATTGTCTTCTGCATAAGAGGAAAAAACACCAAAGGGAATAGAAAAAGATAGAAATAATAAAATAAATAAATGTAATATCTTTTTAATAATCATATCTCCTTAAAATAATTACTTTAGAAAACCGTAGGACCTAATAATTTTATCAGCTTTAACTCCCTTCAACCATTCAAAGAAATCAATAGTTGTTTTTTTTTGATTAAAGGTTATTGCTCTATAAGTTGGGATAATATTTTTATGAAGTTCTTCGTCTATTCTATGTATTATTCTTATATGTGGATTTCTTATAACTTCGGAATAGTATGCTATGCCAACCCTTGCAAAAGATCTTTCTAAATATTTAAGATTCTTCAAATTTGAATGGTTCAATACTAAATTTTCCCTTACATCCGTCCAAATATTAAGTGATATCAAGACTTCTTTTGAAAGGTAACCGAGGTAATTATTAATTGGATTCGATATTGTAAAATGAGAGTCNGAAAGCCTATAAAGAAAATCATCTTTGTGGAATTCATCAAAGAAAAAACCTTCATTAATGTTNGTAACTAAGACTANGGAGTTTTTAGCAATAGNGTTACTCATTGTTTCAGGTTTCTTTTCTTCTATCCATTTAATNNNCCTTGTATCTTCTAAAATAATTAGATCAATAGATGTGAGATTATTAATTTTTTCTTNGAAGGTATTTGGCCNGATAAGTTTAAGATTAAANTCTGTTTGTGAATCCTTTCTCCAAGTTCTAAGCAATGACTCTGAGGTTTCAAAAAAACTTTCGGTCACATATATATTTAATTTTTCAGACTTAAGATCAAACGGCATAAAAATCAAAAATATGAATATAAATATCATTCGCATTTAGATTGCCTTAATAATTTTTGCATTTCTTCTTGAGTAAGGAACAAATCCATTATGTTGATAAAAAGTTAGTGCTCTTGGATGATCAAGTGTATTTGTTTGAAGAACTATGGGTTTTATTTCAATAATTTTAGCAAACCTTAAAGCAGCGTGAAGAAGAAATTTTCCTAGCCCTTGACCAATATATTTTTCTATTAATCCTAAGTGTACAATTCTCAATTCGCTGTTATCCCTATAGTCTAATTCAAGAAATCCTATATTCTTATTATATTTTTTGAGAAAAAAAATCTCAACCCCATTACTTTTTATAATCTTTAATAGTTCATTATCTTGAATAGTCAATCTACTTACCCATCCATATTTCTTACCTACGTTATGATAAATTTTTTTATAATCACTTAAATCAATATTTTTTTCATGAATTAATTCGATATGAGAAATTTTTGGAGAATTAAAATTAAATTCTCCTTCATACTTTAACCATGTAACAGTTGTTTCGTTTATTCTATTAGTTGTTTCCATATGTTTACATTTTATTTTTTAAATACTTCTTTATTATGTCATCCTTTATTTTAATATCGTATTATTAAAATAGGAGAAATCGTTGTCTTTTATCTTGGTTGCCATCGGAGGTGCATTGGGGTCCGTTTTTCGTTATTCTATTGGTATCTTATTCTCATCCTTCTCTCTAACTACCTTCCCATGGGGAACACTCTTTGTAAATATTACAGGTTCCTTTTTAATGGGTATTGTTTTTTTTATTTCTAAAGATTTTCTTTCTGAGGAATTTAAATTATTTCTATCCGTAGGTTTACTTGGTGGTTATACAACTTTTTCAGCTTTTTCTTTAGATGTAATAAATATGCTTTTTAATAAAGATTATTTGTTATCAATTTTATACATACTTGTTTCTGTGTTTTTATCCATTTTCTTTCTTCTAGCAGGTTTTCTTTTTATGAAATTACTGAATTCATGAAAAATAAAAACCTCTTTAAGGTAGAAGAAGATCTTTCAGGAGTTCGAATTGATAGGTGGATAAAAAAATATTATCCAAAACTATCTCATAACAATTTAGAAAAAATATTAAGAACTGGCCAGGTTAGGGTAGATGGCAAAAGAATAAAGTCGAATTTTAAATTGGAAATAGGGGCGTTAATAAGAGTTCCACCTTTTCTTGAAGAATATAAAGTTATCGAAAAATTTTCTTACCAAGTTTCAGCAAAGGAGCAATTAAAGAAATATATAATATATGAGGATATAAATTTTTTAGCTATAAACAAACCTCCAAATATAGCTGTGCAGGGGGGAACAAAAATTCGTAAGCACTTGGATGGAATTCTTAAGTCATCCTACAAAAGTATCCAACCAAGATTAGTTCATAGACTGGATAAAGAAACATCTGGTATCTTACTTGTGGCTAAAAATCGAAAGACAGCAAATCATCTAACTTATGCCTTTAAGATGAAAAAGATAACTAAACATTATTGGGCTATAACAAATGGAGATTTCCTTAATAAAAATGGGATTATTAATATTGATATAAGAGGAAAAAATAGTGAAAAGCTTTACAGCTCTTTAACTTATTACCATAAATATATGAAAATAAATAATAAATTAAACTGGATAATTTTTCGTCCTATAACTGGAAGAAATCATCAAATTAGGATTCATTCTAAATCAATGGGTGCCCCAATTTTAGGTGATAAAAAATATGACAATCTCTTCAAAGAAAGTAATAATGGCTTGCATCTACATAGTAGAAGTATTGAATTTAGTGATCTTGATGGGAAAAAGTTTTTTTTTGAAGCTCCCTTACCTGTTCATATGGTCAAAACATGGGAAAAGTATAATCTACCTATGAAATCAGATTTTAGTGGATTTAAAGAATTTATTTTAGAAAGTTAACATGGAAGATATTTTAAAGGAATTAGAAGCTAGGAGAGAAAAGGCAAAGCTTGGCGGCGGTCAAAAAAGAATAGAATCTCAACATTCTAAAGGAAAATTAACGGCTAGAGAGAGAATAAATCTTCTTTTAGATGAAGAATCGTTCGAAGAATATGACATGTTTGTCGAACATGACAGCCATGAGTTCGGAATGGAGAAAAATAAAATTCCAGGCGATGGGGTTGTCATTGGTTCCGGCGAGATAAATGGAAGGACTGTATTTTTATATGTTAAAGATTTTACTGTTTTCGGTGGATCCTTATCTTTAGCTCATTCCAGAAAAATTAATAAAATACAAGATATGGCAGTTAAGAATAATGCACCCTTAATAGGAGTATTGGATGCTGGAGGGGCAAGGATTCAAGAGGGAATTGATGCTCTTGGAGGTTATGCAGAAGTTTTTCAACGAAATGTCCTTGCTTCAGGCGTAATACCACAAATTTCTTTAATAATGGGACCTTGCGCGGGAGGAGACGTATATTCCCCTGCACTAACAGATTTTATATTTATGGTAAGAGATACCTCTTATATGTTTGTAACCGGACCGGATGTTGTTAAGACTGTTACTAATGAAGAGGTTACAGCGGATCAATTGGGTGGAGCTGAGGTTCATACTACGAAATCCTCTGTAGCTGATGGCGCTTACGACAATGATATAGAAATGATTTCTGAAATGCGTAGATTTATTGATTTCTTGCCTTCTAGTAATATTTCAGAGGTCTTAATTCGCGAAACAAGTGATGACATTAAAAGATCAGAACCTAGTCTAGATACTTTAATTCCAGCAAACTCAAATTCACCATACGATATAAAGGAATTTATTACTAAAGTAGTGGATGAAGGTGATTTCTTTGAGATTCAAGAAAACTTTGCTCAGAATATTGTTGTAGGTTTTGGAAGGGTTGATGGACATACAGTTGGCTTAATAGGCAATCAGCCTTTATTTCTTGCTGGGGTTTTAGATTCGGATGCAAGCAGGAAAGGGGCTAGATTCGTAAGATTTTGTGATGCTTTTTCTATACCTTTGGTTACTCTTGTTGATGTTCCTGGTTTCCTTCCTGGAACTGATCAGGAATATGGAGGTTTAATAAAAAATGGAGCCAAACTTTTATATGCGTATGCAGAAGCGACTGTACCCAAGGTTACAGTAATTACCAGAAAAGCTTATGGAGGTGCATATTGCGTCATGGCCCCTAAGCATCTAAGAGGAGATATTAATTACGCTTTACCGAGCGCTGAGATTGCGGTTATGGGAGCAAAGGGAGCAGTTGAGATACTTTACCGAAAGGATATTGAGGATACAAAAAAGATACAAGAACATACTGAATTTTATGAAGATAGGTTGCTGAATCCTTTTGTTGCGGCAGAACGAGGCTATATTGATGATGTCATTATGCCAAGAAATATAAGGCCCAGAATAGGAAACGCTCTGAAATTATTAAGAAATAAAAAACTGTCCAACCCATGGAAAAAGCACGACAACCTTCCGTTGTGAGTTATTGATGTTTAAGAAAATTTTAATTGCTAATCGTGGTGAGATTGCTAATAGAATTATTCAGACTTGCAAAAAATTAAATATTTCTTCTGTAGCGGTATTTTCTGAAGCTGACAAAGATTCCCTTCATGTAAGGAATGCTGATGAATCTTTTTTTATTGGACCATCAGTTGCAACCGAATCTTATTTATCTTTAGAAAAGATCGTTGAGGTGTGTTTAAAATCAGGCGCAGAAGCCATACATCCTGGATATGGGTTTCTCTCAGAAAATTATTCTTTCGTGAATCAAATAGAAAGAGAAGGATTAACTTTTATAGGCCCACCCTCAGAGTCTATTAGAATTATGGGCGATAAAATCGAATCCAAAATTTTTGCTGAAGATTCTGGAATAAATACGATACCAGGATCTAAAGAAATAATAAATAATTTTGAAGATGCTAAAAAAATAGCCAAAGAAGTAGGTTTTCCAGTAATGGTTAAGGCATCTGCGGGAGGTGGTGGAAAAGGTATGAGAATTGCTAAAAGTGATGCAGATATTGAAGATGCATTTAATTCATCAATAAATGAAGCTAAGTCAAGTTTTGGTGATGATAGAATTTTTATAGAAAAGTATATAGAAAAACCACGTCACATAGAGATTCAGATATTAGCTGATACTTACGGAAACGTTATTCATCTTGGAGAAAGAGAATGCTCTATTCAGAGACGTAATCAAAAGATTATTGAAGAGTCGCCTAGTAGTTTTGTAGATGAATATTTAAGAAACGAGATGGGCGAGCAAGCTAAGAAGCTTTCAGAAGAGGTAGGATATACAAGCGCAGGTACAGTAGAGTTTATTGTTGATCAAAACAAAGATTTTTACTTCTTGGAAATGAATACACGTCTTCAAGTAGAACACCCTGTAACTGAATTAGTAACAAATCTAGATCTAGTTGAGGAGATGATAAGAATTGCTTCTGGGGAAGAACTAAGAATAAAACAAGAAGATATTCAATTTAATGGATGGGCAATTGAAGCAAGAATTTATGCTGAAGATCCTGAAAGAAACTTCATGCCTTCTACAGGGAGGTTAAAAGTTTATATTCCACCAAAAGTCCCCTCTGGTGATGTTGAAGGTATAAGGAATGATACAGGGGTTCAGGAGGGTGATGAAATATCGATTTACTACGACCCAATGATCTCAAAATTGTGTACCTATGGCGTAGATAGAGAAGAAGCAATTGTAAAAATGCAAAAAGCCTTAAATAATTATGTGATCAAGGGGATTCAAAATAATGTTAATTTTCTCTCCTCTATTATAAGAAATAAAAGATTCGTTTCGGGAGACATTAATACTAGTTTTATCGATGAAGTTTATCCAGAAGGATTTTCATCAAAAATTGATAATAATCAAGATGCATTCTTGTGTTCTCTTGTTGCTGTTTACCTATATGTTAAAGAGCAGTCACGTTTGATAAAAAAAAGATCTTCAAATATTTTTTATGAAAAATCATTGGTTACTAAGGTTGGTTCTTATATTTACGAATTAAGAACATATGATAGGCTTGAAAACTTAATAATAGAATATGAAGATAGTGTTATTTCTCTAGAATCGAAATGGTGTCCAGGAGATAAATTAATTGATATTTCTATCGATAATGATCTCTATAGTTTTAAGGTAGAAAAAATTATTTTGGGGTATCTTATTGAAGGTCTTGGATTTTCCGACAAAATTTATATCTTTACAAAGCAGGCTTTTGATCTTTCTAAGCACATGATTAAAAAAGAAAAAAAGCTCGATGAAAAGATAATTAAATGTCCTATGCCTGGCCTTGTTGTTTCTGTCAATATTTCAGAGGGTCAAAAAATAGAGATGGGAGACAAGCTTTTTACAGTTGAGGCTATGAAAATGGAGAATATAATTAAATCTGATATATCAGGAAAAATAAAGAAGATTTATTGTGCTGAGGGAGATAGTCTTGCATCAGATCAAATTATGATAGAGTTTGAGTAAGCAATAATTCTGCTTCAAATACTTTTTCGAAATTATTAATAAGCGCTTCATCTAGTTCTTTTTGAGATACCTTTATTCCTATATCTTCTATACTAGTGGTTTCTTCAGAGCTAAAGCCACAAGGTTTTATACCTTTATAATTTTCTAGATTAGGATTAATATTTAAGCTAATTCCGTGAAAAGTTATTCCTTTTCTAACTCTTAAGCCTATTGAAGCAATTTTTTCTTCTGACAGCTTATCCCCAATTCTTTGGGGAACCCATATCCCTATTTTATCTTGATTAGTATGAGATTCAACACCAATAGTTTTCAGAGATTTGATAATCCAAGATTCTAATTGATTTATAAATCTTCTGATATTGTATCCTCTTCGTTTCAAATCCAACATAAGGTAAATTATTCTTTGGCCGGGACCGTGATAAGTGTATTGGCCCCCTCTGTTTGTTTGGTAAATGGGGAATTTTTTAGAATCTAATAGATCTTCATTTCTAGCGCTAGTTCCAGCAGTATATATTTCATTGTGTTCTAAAAACCATATAAATTCATTAGATAAACCAGATTTTATTTTATCTACCTTACTTTCCATAAATTTTATGGCAAAGGGATAACTTATGGATTGTTTATCAATAAAATATTCAATTCTGTCTCTGGTCATAGCAATGTTAATTTAAATTGTAGTTAATTATATTACAATTCATTATTAAGTAGGGTTATATTTATGAAAATGATTCGCGGCCGTGGCGGAACTGGTAGACGCGCAGCGTTGAGGTCGCTGTGGGGTAAAACCCGTGGAAGTTCGAGTCTTCTCGGCCGCACCAAAACTTGTAGGAAGTGATAATGGACAAAGATGTGACGAACATAAAAAAGACACAAAATCAATTTGATCCTTCGTTAATTTCCGAAATCATGAATTCAGTAGATACTAATAATAGAATTAGCGTTATTAAAATAATAGAAGAGCTACCTCCGGCTGATATAGCTGATATTATCCAGTTACTAAGATCTTCAGAAAGAAAATCTTTTTTGGATATTATTAAAGATCATTTTGATCCGGAAATTTTATCTGATCTAGAGGAGGGAGCTAGAGAGGAGGTAATAAATCTCCTTGGTCATAATTTTGTAGCAGAAATCCTCCCTAAATTAGAAACTGATGACGCTGTTCACGTTATTGAAGATCTTAAAGAAGACGACAAAAACATTATTTTAAATAAAATTCCAAAAAGAGACCGTGAAGAACTTCAGCTGTCCTTGAATTATCCCGATGATAGTGCTGGAAGATTAATGTCTCTTGATTTCGTGGCTACCCCACCTGATTGGGATGTAGGCAGGACTATAGATTTTTTAAGGGATGAAAAGGATTTACCTAATGAATTTTATGAGATTTATATAGTGGGTCCAACCTTTAAACCGATTGCCGCATTGTCTTTATCAAATATTCTTCGCTCAGAAAGAACAAATAAATTAGAGAATTTAAAATCTGACCATTTAGTTGCTATTCCTGCAGAAATGGATAAAGAGCTGGTCGCCCATCAATTTGAAAGGTTTGATTTGGTGTCTGCTCCGGTCATTGATGAAGGAGGTAGGTTAATAGGGGTAATAACTGCTGATGATATTGTTGATGTAATTCAAGAGGAAGCAGGGGAGGATATCAAGTTTCTTGGTGGGGTAGTAGGCGATGAGAACATAACCGACAGCGCTCTACGGACATCTAGAGGAAGATTTACTTGGTTACTTATAAACTTATTTACAGCTATTATTGCTTCAACAGTTATAGCTTTGTTTGATGGCACTATAGAAGAGATGGTAGCACTAGCAATATTGATGCCAATTGTTGCTTCAATGGGGGGTAATGCAGGTACTCAGACTCTCACAATAGCAGTAAG